>JADLBG010000556.1 GCA_020847895.1 Bryobacterales bacterium | reverse complement strand
GCGGAGGCTCTGGGGGCGGGCTCCGGGCGTAAGCAGCAATAGGAGAAACAGGCAAGTCATCGGCAAAGTCCCTGCTAAACTGGTAGTTTATGGCAAAACAATATCCGGCGGCGCCGGCCATGTCGATCGACGCGAACAAGACTTACACGGTGACGTTTGAAACATCCCGCGGCAACATTGTCTGCGACCTTTTCGCCAAGGATGCTCCCAAGACGGTCAACAATTTTGTCTTCCTGGCGCGCGAACAGTATTACGATAACACCACTTTTCACCGGGTCATCGCAGACTTCATGATCCAGGGCGGCGATCCCACGGCAACCGGCCGGGGCGGCCCGGGATACCGCTTCGAAGACGAGTTGAAGGACAACTCGCGGCGCCACCAGGCGGGTTCGCTCTCAATGGCGAACGCAGGCCCGAACACCAACGGGAGCCAGTTTTTCATCACTCACATCGTCACGGACTGGCTGGACGGAAAGCACACCGTCTTCGGCCAGGTCACGCAAGGCCAGGACGTGGTAAACGCGGTGAAGCAGGGGGACAAACTGGTCAGCGTGAAGGTGGAAGAGACGTAGAGCTCAAGCAGAGGGCAAGTGCGGCCGCCCCGGCAGCGCGGCGCGAGCCGGCCATATTCCACAACAAAGCGGCGCCGAACAGAGCCGGGGAGCGCGTCCTCGTCATTTCGCGGCAAAACCGCGGACAGGTGGTTATAATCAAGTTGCTATGAAAACATCATCCGGACGCCGCGCATTCTGCCAGTTGATGACGGGAGGCTCCCTCGCCGCACTTGCCTCCGGCAGTGTGGAACCCGCGGGCAATACATACGTCAATCCGCGCAAGGTGCTGTTGTGGGAGAGCACGCGCAAGGAGTTTCGCGAAGCGCTCGAAGGCGGCAAGCTGAAGGCGATGATCGTGCCCACGGGGAGCACGGAGCAGCACAACGAGCACCTGGCGATGATCAACGACACGGCGAGCGTCACGCTGGTGGCGCAGCAGGCGGCGCTGCTGCTGTATCCGCAGGTGATGGTGGCCACCCCCGTATCGATTGGGATCTCCCCGCATTGGATGGACCGCAAGGGGACGCTGTCGCTCAAGAAGGAGACGTTCCTCGCCGTGGTATACGACATTTGCGAAAGTCTGCAGACGCACGGCGTGCAGAAAATTCTTGTCCTCAACGGTCATGGAGGAAACGTTCAGCCCTTGCGGCAGAACGTTCCGGAGTTCGGCAAGAAGCTGGGCATTCAGATGGAAGCGCACTCGTATTGGGAGGCGTACACGCCGGAAATCGTCAAGCGCTACATGGTGAGCGGGAAGGCTCCCGGACACGCGGCGGAATTCGAGACCTCCTTCGCGATGGCCGCCTTTCCGGAGCGGATCCACTGGGAGGATGTGGACTACGAGAAGATCAAGCCGCACCTGCATATTAAGGATCCGAAGTCAGCGATCCAGGAAGAGGAATTCGCCAAGGAGGCGAAACTCGCCACGACGGCGAAGGGCGAAGCCATGATCAACATTGCGGTGAAATGGACGGCGGAGCGACTGCGCGGGATGATCGGGTGAACCTGTTTCGCCGCCAAGCATAAGGATCTATTGGGCCAAACGAGGCCTGACTGGTTTCTCCGCGGCATGGCCGGTTAACGGTCACGCTGTATTTCAAAAAATTATTCCTTTTTTATTCTTACATTTAACAATCAATCCTACAATTCCTGTTTGTTTCGTGAAGTAGTCTGAAATCGGGTAAAGAATGTTGACCGCCCGAGAGAAGGCGAGGCGGACAACAAGAGCAAGCCGCCGGCGAAAGCGGGCGGTTGATGAAAGGAATTGTAGAGAATGAAATTCTTCCCCATCCCGGACCCGCGGAACGGCGGAGTGACGAAGCAAATGCTGGCGGACCTGCAGCAGGCAGGGATTCTACCGCACAACATCGGCGCGTTCGCGTCGGAACAGAACTGGATCGAGGCCACTGGCGTGGGCGCTCCCAAGGACGGCGAGGGCGCGAAATATTGGCGGGACAACGCGACGATCTGGCAGAGCACCACGGACGCATTCCAGTACCTGATGATCGACCGCGCGGCGGATGGCGGGATCGCGCGGATGCCGCTCAATTTCAGTGATTCGACGTTCAGCATCTATTCGCTCGAGACGGCGCAGTTTTATCAGCAGTACGCGAAGCATTTTCCGGTGATTCCGAGGCTGGTTCTGAAGACGATGAATCGTTACGATGCGGGGCGTTTGAACTTCAGTTCCGGCGCCGCCGTGGATTATCCGCTGGGCATTCTGCTGGCGGATCCGACGGGACCGATGGCAGGCTTCCGGGCGACATTTCCGAGCAACATGGCGCTGCGATTCAATCCGCAAAGCGGGCAACCGGAGGCGTTCTACTGGGCGGACTATGTGCGTGAGTATCCCTTTGACTGGACTCCGGCGACTCCGGTGGCTCCGGGCGGGGTGCAGAAGTTGAGCGACGCGGAACTGGTGAGCGCCATCGGCGGGGTGGTGGGGAGCGCCATGACAGTGAAGGACAAGGCGTCCGCGATCCGGCAGTTGGCGGCGCGCTAGGGGCTCCGGTTCGACCTTGCGGGAGGGAAATTGAGGGCCCACCCGCAAAGACCGCACTGCTTTTGGCGGAGCGGGTGCGGTCCGGCGGAGGGGAGTTGCGCGGTTGAGCGTGCGCTCCCCGGCTCTCCTCCGCCCCATTTCCGAGAAAGCCGTTCGCACAAGGGCGCCTTGCCGGGCAGCGCCGGCGGGCGATGTGCGAGCTATTGAGTTCGAGTTGTGGAGGCGAGCTTCCGGAAGCCTGCCACCACACGAGCTGCCTTGCGGGGCTGATGCTCCTGCCTGGCGGCACTCCCGGCGCGGGCGGCGCCCCATCCCCGCCACCCGCGCGAATTGACTTGGACATTGCGCCCGCAAACGTGGGCCGCGGGCGCAACAGGCCGCGACGCTTTTGGGTGATGCGACTAGCGGCCCGGCAGCGGGGGAGACAAGCAAGGTTGAGCTCGAACGCTCCCCACTCCTCCGCTGCCGTCTTTTTTGAGATCTCCCTTCGTGGCGTCTCCGGGCGCGGGGACGTTTGTTGTGACGCCCCCGCGCCTTAATGTGGGGTCAGGGATTCACGGGCGGACTCCACGGTAATCGTGCGCGCGCCGGCGCCGGCGGAAATCTTCACAGTAAGATGCGCGCGGGGAAGCCAGCGGGCGAATTTTTCCGGCCATTCCACTACGACGACAGCTTCGCGTTCGAAAATTTCGTCGAGGCCGAGGGTTGCCAACTGGCGCGGAGAATCGAGGCGATAGAGATCGATGTGGTACATGCGGACGGGATCCCCATACTCATGAATCAGAGTGAAGGTGGGGCTGGATACTTCATCCGGCATGGCCGCGCGCAAACCTTTGGCAATGCCCTTCACGAGAGTGGTTTTCCCGGCTCCGAGATCCCCTTGCAGAAAGACGAGCGCGCGAGAGGGAAGCAATGCCGCGAGGCGTTCCCCCAACGCGATCATCTCCTCCTCAGTGGCCGCTTGAAAGGTTTGCGAGTTCATGCATCGCCCCTGGAAGAAAATGGAGCAGGTCGGTCGCAATGAGGGATTTCTCACCTAACCGGGCGGCTCCCAATTCGCCGGCCCGGCCGTGCAGCCAGACGGCCGCGGCAATCGCATAATCCGCGTCATCGGGGAATTGCGCCATGAGGCCGGCAATGAGTCCGGTGAGTATATCCCCGGTTCCTCCGGTCGCCATGGCAGGGGTCCCGGTGGGATTGATCCAGACGCGTCCGTCCGGGAAGGCAATGAGGGTGCGCTGGCCTTTGAGGACGATGGTGACTTCGCGGTCGAGCGCGACGGTGCGGGCCGCTTCCACGCGACGGCGCTGGACATCCGGCACGCTGCAAGCGCACAGGCGCGCCATTTCACCGGGGTGAGGAGTGAGGACCCGGGGGCCGCCGGGATGCACGTAGGGGCCAGCCAGAGCATTGATGCCGTCGGCGTCCACTACAGCCGGAGTCGGGCATTGTTCGAACAGCGTTTGGACGAAGGTTACCGTATCGGCATGGGTTCCCATGCCAGGGCCGACCGCGAGAATACTCTTGCGAGCCATGAGGGCGTCGAGGATGGGATAGGCTGCGGCGATGGCTCCCGCGTCCGTCTGCGGCAGAGGGGAGGTCATCAATTCCGGGGAATGGGCGGCGATGCCGGCGATGGCGTCGCGGGCGGAGGCGACGGTGACCAGGCCAGATCCGGAACGTAAGGCGGCCATCCCAGTCATGGCCGCTGCTCCCGTCTTGCCCACTGACCCGGCAACGACGAGGACGTGACCGAAGTCGCCCTTATGGGCTGCGCGACTACGCGGAGCAAAGAGCCTCGCGAACCATGAAGGCTCGACCAGGGACAGGAACAACGCAGGATCCTCGGCATACAAAGAAGCGGGGCTGCCAATCGGCGCGATGGTGAGTTCCCCGACGCGGTCGCAATTGGGAGGCAGCACGTGGCAGACCTTCGGGGCGGTGAATGTCACCGTCGCATCGGCACGGGCGCAGACTCCCTCGTTATCCGGTTCGTCGCCGGCCATGCCGGAAGGAACATCGACGGCCACGACCTTGGCGTAAGGAAACGCATGATTGATGGCCTCAATCCAATCGAGCACGTGGCCGGAAGCGGGGCCGCGAATGCCCGTTCCGAGAAGCGCATCCACGATCAGCGTGGCGTCGCGCATCTCGGGCGTGATCTCTTCGTGGGCGCCGAGGCCACAGGCATACAGCATTCGCAGGTTTTCCGCGGCATCTCCCGAAAGGTCCCGAGGCGGAGCGGCGAGCGCCACATGAAGGGAGCGTGGGGAGAACCGCGTATGCAACTGCCGGGCGATGGCCAGCCCATCCCCGCCGTTGTTTCCTTTTCCGCAGAGCACGACGATACGATGCGAACCGAGCGGGGAGAATTTGGCGGCGAGGTATTCGACCACCCTGTGGGCGGCGTTTTCCATGAGGATGATTCCCGGAATTCCGGAGTGGATCGTGAGTTGGTCCACGTCACGCATCTGCTTTGCCGTCAAGATCTTCATGCGTGTGCTCCCATCAGCAGGCCCTCCAGGCGCCGCAAACTCTCCGGTTCTCCCATGGCAATCAAGAAGTCTCCGGTCTGAATGGAGGCTCCGGCGGGTGGGTTGAACTCCATTGTCCCGCCGGCCCGGCGAATGGCGAGGACGATGACGCCGAGATCGCGGCGGACCTGCATATCGCGCAGAGTCCTGCCCGCCATTTCGCTTCCCTCCTCCACGCGCACCTGCTCGACGGAGGCTTTGATACCGATGTTCCTTGTGAAGATGTCGAGGAATTCCTGGACGTGGGGTTTGAGAATGGACTGGGCGAGGCGGTGTCCGGTGAGATAGTAGGGCGCGAACACCATGTCGGCGCCGGCGCGGCGGAGTTTCTGTTCGGCCTCTTCCTCGTTCGCCCTGGCCGAGATGACCAGTGTGCTGTTGAGAGTCTTGGCCGAGAGGATGACGAACATGTTTTCCGCGTCGGAGGCGAGGGCGGAGACAAGGCCGCGGGCGCGATGGACGTGCAGGTCGCGTAGGGTTTCGTCCCTTGTGCAGTCCGCCTGAACGGCAAACATCCCCATGCGCATCGCACGTTCCACCCGCTCCGGATTGGTGTCACAGATGACGAAGGGAACTCCGGCGCGCTGCATTTCCAATGCCGCGCCGCGGCCCACGCGTCCGAAGCCGCAAACAATGTAGTGATCTTTCAGTCGTTCCAGCATGCGTTGGTTTTTCCTCCGGCCGAGCAGGTCGCCGAATTCGCGTTCAATCACGGTATGGGCAATCACGGTGATGGATTGGAGCATGATGCCGACTCCGAAAAAAATGAGGAAGCTGTTGAAGAGACGGCCGCTCTGACTCAAGGGGTGAATCTCCTGGTAGCCCACCGTAGTGATTGTGGTGAGAGTCATGTAGAAGGCGTCGAGCCAAGGGTATTGCTCCAGGTAGACGAAGCCCAGCGTGCCGAAGGCAAGCACGGCGGCAATGGAGGCGAGGATAAGCTTGATGCGTCTTGACATTCCTCACACACGCTGCGCCAACAGCAAGGTCATGTCGTCCTGGAGTTCCGGAGATCCGGTCCATTGGCTCACCTCATGAAGGATCGCGGCCAGCACGTCATCGGCGGAGCGGTCTTTGTGCCGGCGAAGCAGTTCGAAAATACGCTCCTCGCCGAACTGCTCTCCATAGGCATTCTCCGCCTCCGAGACGCCATCAGTGTAAAACAACAGCAGATCTCCAGGATCCAGGCGGATCCGGCTTTCCTCGTAGCGGGAAAACGGAAAGGCTCCGACAACGGTACCGTTCACTTCGAGCGTACGGGGTTCGCCGCCTCTCACCAGGATGGGAGGCAAGTGGCCGGCGTTGGTATAGGTGAACTGGAGGTTGGACTCATTGAAGACGCCCAGGAAAAACGTGGCGTACTTTTCCGGAGTGGTGTGAGCGTAAAGGTGCTTATTGAGATGACTCACCAGTTGCGACGTGGAAACCGGAAACTCGCCGGCCCGGGAGGTTTCCAGACAATGGCCGATCTGGGTACGCACGGCGGACTGCACGGTGGCCATGAGGAGCGCGGCGCTGATTCCCTTGCCCGCGACATCGCCGATGGCGACGGCGATGCGGGAGTCATCGAGCCGCTGGTAGTCGTAGTAGTCGCCGGAAACCATGCGGGCGGGATTGCAGAGGGCCTTGAGGCGGAGGGAAGCAGACACGGGAATCGCTCGCGGGTAGAGCTGGTTCTGGACTTCGCGCGCGATCTCGAGTTCGGCCTGCAACCGCTCGCTCTCCTTGGCAACCACCAGCAGACGCTCGATATTCGCCGTCATGCTGTTGAACGATTCTCCGAGGCTGGCCAACTGATCCTGGCCCTTGATTCGAATGCGGTGCGAGAAGATCCCTTCCTTGATCCGCTCCGTCCCCTCATAGATATCGTGAACCGTGCTGGTGATGGTGCGGGTGAGGGAGATTCCGATCACCAGCGAACTGGCCTCGGCGATGAGGAATGCGATGACGAGGATGATGGTGAGGATAGGGATGAGGTCGCGCCAGTCCTCCACCTTCTGGGCAAAGAGGACGCGCAGGACCGCGGAAGGGCGGGTGCGAATATTGATGACCTCGTTTTCCACGTAGCCGGGTGATTCCCAGAGGAAGGCCGGCTGGGCAGTGGCCCAGATGACCTCGATATCGAAGCGATTCACCTTGTCGGGGACGCGGTTGCGGGGAGTGTCGGGATCATCCGCCCCGCCGACGGGACTGTGCAAGCGCAGGACACGGCGGGGATGGGCGGGGTCGTCTTCCCAACGGAGGAAGCCGACATTCCCGATGTTGGGGGCAAGGCTGGCCAGGAATCGCGAGGTAATGGGCATCATGATGGTAACGCGTGTACCCGGCCGCGTGAGATGGGTCCAGGCATACATGAGGCCGTCTTTGACGAGAAGACCGCCGGCATCGCCCCACTCTTTGGACGGCGCTTGAATGGAGGCATCCGGCGGATAACGCAAGGAACGGGGACCTTCGACGAGGATCTCGACTCCCGGCAGGCGGCTGGCGAGGAAGGGATAGACGGATTGCATGGCGCGCTCCCGCGATTCCTCGCCGGCGTCGCGAAGCCGCTGGGCGGCATTGACGATCATCGCCGTTCGCCGCTCGAGTTCGCTGGTCACCATGTAGATGGCGACTTGTCCGACGGCCGCATAGGCGAGAAGGGCCCCCAGCACAATGATCAGGAGAACGGGAACGAGGGCGATAAAGCCATAGGCAACCAGGAGACGGTTTCGCAGCCGCCAGATGATGTGGCGGAGGGAGCGCCGGACAAAGCGGATGAAGAGGACGAGTCCCATCCCGTAGGCCGCCAACTGGCTGAAGGCGGAAAGTCCGCCTGTCTTGAAGAGGAAACACAGCAGCACGAGCAGGGTAAACACCGCAAGCAGCGCCCGGTCCCACTTGGTGAGAGCGCGCCACACCATGACGGCGTTAAACTCTGCTTGCTCGGAAGGCATGCCTATACGCGCGACCTGGCAATCGCGGGGATCATCTGTTCGAACTCCGGCAACGGCTCCTTGGGATGCAGGTAGTAGCGGGTGAGTCCATCCACGAGCAAGCCGAGCGCCGTGTCGGGGTCATCCGCATATTGAAACAAATTCAGGTCTTCCTTGCTGATCATCCCGTATTTGACCAGCGCGTCGAAGTTCAAGACTTCCTTCCAGAACGCGCTGCCATAGAGGAGGATCACCATTTTCTTCTCCAGTTTCCGCGTCTGGGCAAGGGTCAGCAGTTCGGCGAGTTCATCCAATGTGCCGAAGCCGCCGGGGAAGACGATGAGAGCCTTGGCCAGGTAGGCAAACCAGAACTTCCTCATGAAGAAGTAGTGGAACTGGAAGTTGAGTTCCGGCGAGATATAGGGATTCGGCAGTTGTTCGAAGGGGAGTCCGATATTGAGGCCAATCGACTTGCCGCCCGCCTCCGTAGCGCCGCGGTTAGCGGCTTCCATGATGCCGGGCCCTCCGCCTGTGCAGACGACAAAGCGGAGCGGCGTGCGGAGACTTTCGGACCACTCGGTGATCTTGTGAGCAAGCTGCCGGGCTTCCTGGTAATAGCGGGCCAGGGGATGCTGCCCGTCTTCGGGGATCCTCGCCGAGCCGAAGAAGACAAGGGTGTCTCGAATCTGCTCTCTGCGGAAGTGATCGAGCGGGGCCAGGTACTCCGACAGAATGCGGACGGAGCGTGCCGCGGGAGATTCCAGAAAATCGTCGTCCTTATAGGCGGCGGGAATGTGGTTCTTATCCATGGGGTGACTTAGTTCAATTTTCGCACTGCTTCGGGGGCGCAGCCGGATGGGAAGCTACTCTTTCGCGCGAACTCCGGCAGTTTCGGTGAGCTCCGCCACTTTGCGCTCCAACTCACGAACAGCCTTCAGCAGTTCGGGCAGTTTCGGCAACGCGGTAATGGTGCGCAGCCACTGCCGTGCCTCGTAGGCAGGGGACCCGGAGATCACCGACCCAGCGGGGACATCGCCGCCGACGCCGCTCTGGGCGTAAACGACCACATTGTCGTGAATGGTGAGGTGGCCGGAGATGCCAACCTGGCCGGCGAGAAGGACGTTCTTCTCGAGGATGCTGCTGCCGGCAAGGCCAACCTGGGCGCAAATGATGTTGTCCTCGCCGACGACGCAGCCGTGCCCCACCTGGACGAGGCTGTCGATTTTCGCTCCCCGCTTGACGCGAGTCTCGCCGATGGAGGCGCGGTCGACAGAGGAATTGGTCTGAATCTCGACATCGTCTTCGAGGACGGCCACTCCGGACTGAACGATCTTATAGTGTGTCCCATCGGCGCTTTTGGCAAAGCCATATCCATCGCCGCCAAGAATGACTCCGTTTTGCAGGACGACCCGATTGCCGATGCGGCAGAACTCCCGAACCACGACATTGGCATGGGCGAGGAAGTGGTCACCGATAACGGCATGCGGGTAGATCACGACATGCGGATGGAGGATCGCATTGCGGCCGATCACGACGTGGTCGCCGATGACGGCATACGCGCCAATGGAGGCATTTTCACCGATACGCGCGCTGGGCGAGATGACGGCGGTGGGGTGAATGCCGGCAGCCGGGCGCGGCGGCTGATAGAAGAACTCGAGGGCACGGGCGAAATCGAGATAGGGATTGGTGGAGAGGAGGAAGGCGATTTCGAGGTCCGGGATGGGTTCCTGTACCAGCATGGCGCCGGCCTTCGTGCGCCGGGCCTTCGGACCGTACTTGAGATTCGCGAGGAAGGTGAGTTCGCTCGGGCCGGCGTGCTCCATCCCTGCGACCCCGGTGATTTCCAGGTCCGGGTTGCCGGAGATAGAACATCCGAGCCGTTCGGCGACTTGCCCTAGTTTCATGGATCTGTCAGACTCCGGCCTTCTTGCGGCATTCTTCCGAACAGAAGTAGACGGTTTCGCCTTTGACGGAGGCTTGAATAGCCGCGCCGGCCACGACATAGGTGCCGCACTGCCGGCACGGTTTGAGTTCGCCGCTGGTGGGCACCTGCTGGGATGGGCGGGACTGGCCAGGGCGGCCCGAACCGGATTCCTCCCTCAACAGATCAGCGAATCCCTTTGTCAGGATTCCCACCACCATGCGAATAAAGGTGATGGCGAAAATGCTGATCAGCGCATAAAGGAGGACTCGAAACATAAGCAGGGGCGGTTGACTAGCGTGGACGCCCCTTCCCGGAGAGCGTCACTTCTTTTTGGTCGATTTCTTCTGCGCCGGCTTGGCGGAGGGGTTGCTGTACTCCGTGGACACGCTGCCGGTCAAGGAGGAGATCATGTCCTTGGCGACCTGCGCATTCGCGCCGTCCGGCCGGAGTTCGATGTACTTCTGGAAGGCCTCCGCCGTGCCCGGAGGAGGCGTCACTTTGCCGTCCGCCGTCGTAGTGGCTTTACCCACCAGATACATGCCGTACTGGAAAAAGGCGTCGGCGTAGTTCGGATCGATTTCGGTGGCCTTCTTGAAGGCTTCTCCCGCGGCATCGGTTTGACCTGTATTGGTCAGAATCGCGCCGAGGTTGTAGTAGTAGCGCCCGGCGTTGGGAGGATCGAGTTGGGCGGCCTTGGTAAGCTCGTCCTGAGCTTCCTTGATTTTCTTCGCTTTCACGAGCGCGAGAGCGAAGTTGTTGTGATAAGCGGCGTCGTCGGGCTTCAGTTCGAGAGCCTTACCGTAGGCTTCCAGGCCCTTATTCATGGACTCTTCCCGCTCGGGACCGGCCTTGCTTCCGGCGATGCCCATATAGGACTCGGCAAGCTGGGCCCAGATGACATTCTGCTTGGGGTCCATCTCGGCGGCCTTGACAAAGGAATCGCGGGCGGCCTCGTACTGCTTCTGTTTCAAGGCTTCCATTCCGGTGTTGAAGGCGTCGTTGAGGGCTTTGTTCTTCTGCATGGCGGCGCTGCGCTCTTTCATTGCCTTTTCGATGGCGGCGCGCTGCTCGGGCGACATGTCGCGGGCTTGTTCCTTGGTAATGGTTCCGGTCTCGGCGGCCTGCTGCATGGCGGCGGCCTTGGCTTTCATCGCGGCGAGATCGAAGTTCACGGGAACGGGATCGCCCAGGCGGGTACGAACGCCCTTCACGGAATCGCGCATCTTGCCATCCATTTCGAGGGTGACGTTATAGGTGCCGAGCGGGAGGCCGGCATGGAAGAAGTGGCCCTTCTTGTCCGTTCCCGTCTGATAGTTCCCCTTGATATCCGTACGCTCAATCTTGACGCACGCGCCAACACCCTTCTTGCAATCTCCCTTGGGGACCGGGTTGCCGTCTTCCCCTTTCACGTCGCCTTCAATCGCGCCCGTCTGAGCCATCGCCAGGCCTGCGAACAGCAGGGTAGCGGCGGACAACCAAGTCAACTTACGAAATGTGGCCATCATCCATGGACCTCCCGAGAAAAACAGATACGAAGCCAAGTTTCAGCATACTATACCCATCGAAGGATATGACGTGCAAGAGGCAGGGTTTGGGTGCAATCCAGGGGGTAGTTCTCACACTCTGCTAACCGTGCAGGGTTTTCTCGGGCCTGCGGCGCCGCAGATGGGACTGCGCCTTGCGCTGCAACTCACCCAACTTCAACCCCGTCAAAGCAATCGCGATGCAGCCTGCCAGCAGCAGAGGGACGGTGATGACGAAGAACATGACACCTGAAAGGCCCTTCGCAGTCTGACGATCCACGCCGAGCAAGGTGAGCGCGGCCACGGCGAAAGCGTTGAAGAATCCGATATTGCCCGGCGGTCCCGGGATAATGGTGCCCAACCGCAGCACCACCAGCACCACCGCGGCATGGCCGAAAGAGAGATCCACGCCATAGCCGCGAATCATGGCGTAGATGGGGACAACCTGCAGGCCAAGATAGAGGACGCTGGCGGCAGCCGCCATGTAAAAAGAGCGGGACTGCCCCATGGCGTGAAGGCCTTCGATGAGATGGCGCAGGACGCTGAGCCAGCGGTAGCGCGCCAAGGCGTCATGCGCCTCGCTGCGGCGGTGGACCGCATAGCCGAGAAGGAGGGCCAGGGCCACCACGAGCAGGGCGAGAATGCTGGCCCCATACTTGAGATTATTGTCCAGCCTGACGAAGAATGTGGTGAGAAAGAAGCCTAGAATGAGCCAAATGCCGTCCAGCATGCGCTCGATCAAAGCGCTGGACAAAGCCACGGGGAAGGATATGTTGCTCCAGTGGGATTGCAGATAGCAGCGAATGGCTTCGCCGCTCCTCAAGGGTAGTAGTTCGTTGGCGAACAGGCCAATGTAGATTGCCTGCACGCTGCGTCCGATCGGCACATCCGCAACCGGCTTGAGGAGCAGGTTCCAGCGCCAGGCCTGGCTGACATAGACGAGGATGTCGGTGGAGGCGGCGAGCAGAATCCACATCCAATGGATACGCTTGAGCCGCGGCAATTGGTGATGCCAGTCGAAGTCGCGATAAACCCAGATCAGGCAGCCAATGGAAATGGCATAAACGATGGTGGGGGCCACCCAGGACGGAATTTTCACGCGTTGCCTGTAGGCCTCAATGACACCCATGCACTCACACAACCATCATATAATCGTGGTTGCGGTTCACGCACACTCCGCGCAGATTATCTCAACCGTTCTTGTATCCTGACAGGATCATCCAATGAAACCACTTCGACGTGTGGCCGTCCTCGGCGCCGGCACGATGGGCTCCCGTATCGCCGCGCACTTTGCAAACGCCGGAATCCCGGCCCTGCTGCTGGACATCGTGCCGCCGGACCTGCCGGACCGCAGCGCGGCGGCAAAGAGAGGCGTGGACGCCGCGCTGAAGCAGAAGCCAGGCGGGTTCTTTACGGATTCGGCGGTTTCGCTGGTGACGCCGGGCAACTTCGAGGATCATCTCGATAAAGTACGGGACTGCGATTGGATTCTCGAGGCGGTGGTGGAAAATCTGGAGCTGAAGCGAGACCTCTGGAAGAAAGTGGAACCGCTGCGCAGTCCCGATGCCATTGTCAGCACGAACACCAGCGGCATCCCGCTGGCGCGCATCAGCGAGGGGTTTTCCCTGGATTTCCGGAAGCATTTTCTAGGCACGCATTTTTTCAATCCGCCGCGTTATCTGCACCTGATGGAGTTGATTCCGGGAGCGGAAACGGAACGGGGAGTGCTGGAGTTCGCCGCCGAGTTTTGTGACCGGCGACTGGGAAAAGGGGTAGTGCGGTGCAAAGACACCCCGAACTTCATCGCCAACCGCCTGGGCAGTTTTTTCGGATGCACGATCGGCAAGTTCACCTTTGAGGATGACTGGGCAATCGAGGAGGTGGATGCGATTACCGGTCCACTGATCGGGTTGCCGAACAGCGCCAGTTACCGGCTGCTGGATATCGTCGGCGTCGATGTGATGTATTACGTGAACCGCAATCTGTATGATGCGGCGCCGCATGATCCATGGCGCGAGCGGTTCCAGCCTTCGGAAGTTCTGGCGAAACTGGTGGGAAACAAGTGGCTTGGGGATAAGACGGGGCAGGGATTCTTCAAACGCGTGGGACCGAAGAGAGACATCCATGCCATCGACTGGAAGACGTTCGAGTATCACCCCGCCCGCAAGGTCTCATTCCCGAGCGTGGAGCAGGCGAGGCAGATCGAGGATCTGGGGGCAAGGTTACGGGCGCTGGCGGCGGGCAAGGATCGCGTAGGGGAGTTTCTGTGGAAGCTGTTCCGGGATTACGCGGCGTATTCGGCATCGATGGTTCCGGAGATTTCGGATCGGATTATCGAAATTGACCGCGCCATGCGCTGGGGCTATGCGCATAAGCTGGGGCCGTTCGAGTTGTGGGACGCGCTGGGATTCGAGGCAACGGCGGCGCGGATGGAAGCCGAGGGTCTGGCTCTGCCGGAGAGCGTGGCAAGCATGCGTCGAAAGGGAGCGGCATCGTTCTACCGCGTCGCGGACACAGGCGGCGAGCCTCATACGGCGTATTTCGACCTGGGCGGCGGAGCATATCGAACTCTCGAGGAGCGGCCCGGCATCACGGTGGTTGCGGATGTGAAGCGGGCCCGCGGCGTGGTGAAATCGAATGCCGGAGCATCGCTGGTGGACCTGGGCGACGGCGCGCTGTGCCTGGAATTTCATAGCAAGATGAATATTCTAGGCGAGGATCAGATCGGCATGATCTACGCGGGGATTGAGGAAACCGCGAAGAATTTCGAGGCCATGGTGATCGCCAACCAGGGGCAGGATTTCAGCGCCGGAGCGAACCTCGTGCTGGTGCTGCTGGCGGCGCAGGATGGCGAATGGGACGAGTTGAACGCGGCGATCCACCGCTTCCAGCAGGCGAACATGGCCATCAAGTACGCGCCCAAGCCGGTGGTGGCCGCGCCGTTCGGGCGCACGCTGGGGGGCGGGTGCGAAATCACGCTGCACGCGGCGCGCTGCCAGGCGTCGGCGGAACTATATCTCGGGCTGGTGGAAGTGGGGGTGGGCGTCATTCCGGGCGGCGGCGGCTGCAAGGAACTGCTGCTGCGGCTGAAGAATCCGCAGAAGATATTTGAACTGGTGGGGCTCGCCAAGGTATCGACGAGCGCGGAGGATGCGAAGAATCTGGGATTGTTGAGCAAGGCCGATCTCGTTTCGATGAACCAGGAGCGGCTGATTGCCGATGCCAAGGCGCTGGCGCTTTCGCTGGCGCCCAACTACGCGCCCGGAGTTCCGAGACAGGACGTAAAGGTGGGGGGCGAAAGCGTGTACGCGGCGCTGAAACTCTACGCATGGTCGATGCGGCAGGGGAACTTCATCAGTGACCACGATCAGTTGATTGGTGAAAAGATTGCCCATGTGCTTTCGGGGGGGCGGTTGACGGGAGAGCAGGCGGTGGGGGAACAGTATCTGCTCGATCTGGAGCGCGAGGCATTCCTGAGCCTGTGCGGGACGCAGAAGACACAGGAACGCATGCAGTATATGTTGAAGACAGGAAAGCCGTTGAGGAATTAGGAGCAAGGATATGTTTACAGGATGCGGGACAGCGCTGGTGACGCCGTTCACGGCGGACCGAACGCTCGATGAGAATACGCTGCGCGACTTGGTGCGGCGGCAGATCGAGGCGGGAATCAACTTTCTGGTGCCCTGCGGGACGACGGGAGAAAGCCCGACGCTCGAGCGGGCGGAACATTTGCGCGTGGTGGAGATCACGCTGGAAGAGGCGAAGGGAATTGTGCCGGTGCTTGGCGGCGCCGGCGGGTACAACACGGGTGAAGTGATTGAACTGGCGCGCGAGTTGGAGACGATGGGCGTGGACGGCATCCTGTCGGTTACGCCGTACTACAATAAGCCGACGCAAGAGGGGCTTTATCAGCACTACAAGGCGATCGCCTCATCCATCTCCTTGCCCATCATTGTGTACAGCGTCCAGGGGCGTACGGGAGTGAACGTGGAGCCCGCGACGCTCAGGCGGCTTGCCGAGATAGACAACATCATCGGGGTGAAGGAAGCAAGCGGCAACATCGCGCAGCAGGCGAGGGTGATTCATGAAGTGCCGGAGAAATTCCTGGTGCTGAGCGGGGACGATTCCATCACCCTGCCGCTGATGGCTTTGGGCGGGAAGGGTGTCATCAGTGTGGCTTCGAATGAGATTCCGGCCCAGATGACGCAACTGGCGCAGGCATGCCTGGCGGGCGATTACGCGAAGGCGCGGGCGTTGCAGCGCAAATACCTGCCTCTGATGGAGGTGAACTTCGTCGAATCGAACCCCATTCCGGTGAAGGCGGCAATGTCCCTGATGGGCCTGCTCGAGCCAGTGTGGCGGCTGCCCCTGGTGCCGCCGGCGCCGGCGAACCTACGAAAAATCGAGGCGGTGCTCGCCGATCTGAATTTACTCGCCGGCAGGAGCGTGCATGCTGCAAACCGCGATTGAACAACTTTTTGACAATCCACCGAAGACCTATACAGAAGCAGATTTCCGGTTGTTTGAGCGCTTCAAAGAGGCGCTGAACCGGGGCGAGTTGCGCTCGGCGGAACCGGACGCCGGCGCAGCCAGCGGGTGGCGGGTGAACGCCTGGGTAAAGAAAGGCGTGCTGCTCGGGTTCCGCATGGGGAGCGTGGTGGACATGTCGGTGCAGGCGGCGCGGCAGCCCTATTTCGACAAGGCCACCTATCCGGTGAAGCAGTTTACCGCATCGAGCGGGATCCGCATTGTGCCGGGCGGTTCGAGCATTCGTGACGGCTGCTACGTGGGAAAAGGCGTCACCTGCATGCCGCCCATGTACATCAACGTGGGTGCATGGGTGGATGACGGCACGATGGTGGATTCGCATGCCCTGGTGGGCAGTTGCGCACAGGTGGGGAAGAATTGTCACATCTCGGCGGCGGCGCAGATCGGCGGAGTGCTGGAACCAGTGGGCGCGATGCCGGTGATTCTCGAGGACGAAGTGCTGGTGGGCGGCAACTGCGGCGTCTACGAAGGCACTATCGTAAAGCGGCGGTCCGTACTTGGGACGGGAACCATTCTGAACCGCTCGACGCCGCTCTATGACCTGGTGAACGGCAAGGTCATCAGCGCGAGCGACGACAGGCCGCTGGTTGTGCCGGAGGGCGCGGTGGTGGTGGCTGGCTCGCGAGCGGTGACGAACGGCCCGGGTAAGGATTGGGGCATCTCCCTGTACACGCCGGTGATTGTGAAGTACCGGGATGCGAAGACGGATACGAAGATCCAACTGGAGGATCTGCTGCGGTAGGGGCGCCGCCACTTCCGGGCGCCTGATAGTGGCAAGATGTAGGGGATGTCCGAAGCGAACTTTATCGAATACCTGAAGACGGTGGATACGCCGACGCTGTGCAACGCGATTGAGCTGCTGGGGGTGCGAAAGCACCACGAAGGCTTCACCCCGCTCGAGTTGCGGTGTCTGTTTCCGGAATTCGGCCGCATGGCGGGTTACGCCGTTACGGCGCAGGTGGAAACCGTGACGGAGATGGCGCCGCGCGACAACCGTCTGTTTCTTGATCTCTATGAACTGCTGGACAAGAGTCCGAAGCCGGGAGTGATTGTGTTACAGGAGATTGGCGGGATGGGAAGCTTCGCGGCGCACGCGGGCGAAGTGATGTGCACCATCTTCCACCGTCTGGGCGCCGTGGGGCTGGTGAGTGATTGCGGCGTGCGCGATATTCCCGAGGTGCGGCGGATCGGTTTTCATTATTTCGCGCGCGGGGTAACGGCGAGCCATGCCAACTACCGGATTGCGCGCGTGGGAGTTCCCGTGCAGATCATGGGGTTGGCCATCCAACCGGGCGACCTGCTGCACGGGGACGAGAACGGCCTGGCGCTGGCGCCGAAGGAAAAGCGGGACCTGATTCCGGAGATGGTGGATAGCGTACGGTCGCGGGAAGGGCAATTGCTCGACTATGTACGCAGTTCCGAATTCACGCTGGCAGGCCTCAGGAAGCACCTGGTGGTGGAATAGCCGCCAACGGATCACGCCGGGTTCTTGAGCAACGTCAGCAGCATCACGGTCTCGGTTTTGGCGTGGATTCCATGCTCGAGTTTGGGGGGCATGTAGGCGAATGCGCCGCCCGAGGCTTCCTTCACGTCCTCGCCCAGGCGCAGCGTGGCTTCGCCGGAAATGATTTGAATCAGCGCGGGGAAGGGAGCGGTATGCGCGGAAAGCTCCTGCCCGGCGGCAAAGCGAAAGAGGATCACCTTCGAACGGTCGTCGTTCTGGATCGTGCTGCTGAGGATGCTTTGCTCGGGCACCTGGCCGTGCCCGGCGAGGTCCGGCACAAAAATATAGCTGCCCATGTACTCAGTTTATGGGGAATTGCAGGCTGATAGAACTCGCCGTCACATCTCCGTGTTGGCCTCCGCGAGGAGAGCATCACGACCGAGGATTTCGACTTCGCGGCGTTGGATGCGCAGCATGCCCTCCGCCTGAAAGCGGCTCAGGTTGCGTGAAACGACTTCACGCACCGTGCCCAGGCGTGTCGCCAGCTCTTCGTGTGTTTCGGGGAGGAGAAATCGTTCGCTGTCGCTTTCCCCGGCAAAATTGAGCAGTTCCTGCGCCAGGCGCTGGCGGATGCTGCCGAACGTGATTCTCTCGACGAGATTCACGAGGTGGCGCAGGCGCGCGCCGAAGATCGCAAGGAATTTCAGTGTGAGATCGGGATTGCGGCGGCAAAGCTGGAGAAAATCCTCCTTGCGCAGCAGCAGCGCCGTGCAGGTCTCCATGGCGGTAAGACTGGCCGGATAGGGGCCGCCGTCAAATACGGGGACTTCCGCCACCGAGGAGGGCGCGTGCTGAGTGGCGAGAACGATCTGGCGTCCGGCAGGGGTCATCTTGACCACTTTCGCCGCCCCTTCGGCAAGTATCCACAAACCGGTGCATGCATCGCCCTCGAAAAAGATATGCTCCCCCGCCTGATAACGTTTGCTGATGGCGATTCCAACCAGCGCCTGCACTTCCTCATCCGGCAGCCCGTGGAACAAATCGATAGAAGAGAATAGTTGATGCGCTTGCATGAGGGCGAATCTCGATTTTGACACACACGGAGTGACCGCGGTTACAGCGGTGCGCGCCGCGGCAGGGGTATCATGAGCCTGTGATCAAACCTGAAAGGAAGCCTCGCCGCGAGTTTGCATGACGAAACGCGGATTGCTGCTGCCGCGCGAGCACGGCGCATGGGGGATGCTGCTGCAACCGTTCGCCGCGGCGGCAATCATCGGACGGAACTGGAGTTGGCTTCTGCCTGTTTCGCTGCTGGCCGTGCTGATTGTCTTCGCCATGCGCGAACCGCTGCTTGTGCTGGCCCGTCAGCGGTGGGTGTGGCGGGAGCCGCATCCGGAAACGGAAGCGGCGCGCCGTACGTTGTGGTGGGAGTTGCCGGTACTGGCGGGATGCGGGCTGCTGTTACTGCGGCGGGTTTCTCTTCCCTGGATGGCGGGACTTGGCGGGATGGCATTGCTGCTCACCGCCGCGGCATTGTGGATGACGTTGAAGAACCGGCAGCGATCGGTAAT
>JADLBG010000555.1 GCA_020847895.1 Bryobacterales bacterium | reverse complement strand
TGTTTGGTCATGTCGAGGAGGAGACCGCCGGTGAGGGGGGCGACGAAGCCGGCGAGGTTGCCCATCATGTTCATGGAGCCGGCGAGGGTTCCGGCGTAGCTGCCGCCGATATCCATGCAGGCGGCCCAGGCTCCGGGCATGACGAGGTCGTTACAGAAGCTGGCGAGGCCCATGCAGATCATGGCGTAGAGCGGGTCGTGGAGTTGGATGGAGAGGATGAGCATCACGCCCGCGCCGAGGAAGCCGAGCGAGCCAAGGATGCGGCGAGTGCGTTTGACGCTGCCGGTGATGTGCGTGATGCGGGGAGAGATGAAGCCGCAGAACAGGGAGCCCATGCCGCCGAACAGGAGGGGGAGGATGGCGAAATTGGCGCTTTCGCCGGCCGGAAGGTGGCGGCCTTCCTGCAAGTAAGTGGGCAGCCAGGTGATGTAGAAATACCAGGGGAAGCTGAGCAGGAAGTACTGCACCCAGAGGAGCCAGACGCTACGGGACTTGAGCAGGAGGGCCCAGGGGACATTGCCGTGGCTGCCGGCGTTTTCCGAGACGTGCTTGAGCAGTTCGAGTTCGCCGGCGTTGACGCTGGGGTGGTCCTTGGGATGGTCCCGGAACCAGAGGTAGAACGCGACGGCCCAGACGACGCCGAGGGCGCCGAAGACAACGAAAGCCCAGTGCCAGCTCATCATACCGAGAGCGAAGATAACGAGGGGGGGAGTGAACGCGCCGCCCCAGCGGGCGAAGGTCCACATGATACCCTGGGCGGCGACGCGCTCGGAGAGGGGCAGCCAGATGCTGAAGGCCTTGGTAAGGTTCGGGAAGCAGCCGGCTTCGCCCGCGCCGAACAGGAAGCGGGTGACGACCATGGAGCTGAGATTCCACATGGCTCCGGTGGCGGCGGTGAAGATTGACCACCAGATGACGATGCGCATGAGAACCTTGCGCGGACCCATCCAGTCTCCCATCCAGCCGCCGGGGACCTCGAAGAGGGCATAGGCGAGGGCGAAGGCGGCGAAGACAAGGCCCATTTCGGTCTTGTCGAAATTGAGATCCCTGGAGATGAGCGGCGCTGCCTGCGAGATGCAGACGCGGTCAATGTAAGCGAGGATCGACAACGTCACCGCGAAGAAGATGACCCAGTAGCGCGCGCGGGAAGGCTTGATGAGGGCGGTGGACGCCGAATCCTTCGCTTGTTTGCCCGACGTTGGTATTGCCATGCTGCTCGGGATATCACATCATGGCCGGTGAGTGAGATGCAAGCGCGCCCGCCTCGGGCGGGTCAGAAGGTGATGGTCCAATCCTGGCGCGAAACCTGATCCTTCGTATAGCTGACGCCGTGCACTCTCGGCGTCTCGGCCCGCGCCCTTGGGATTGCCGGGAGCGCCAACGATGTGGACGGTAAAGCCGGGCTCGCCAGCCGCCGGGTCGCCGTTGACGAAGCGCGGCGAGTTCCCCTGGCGGCGTGCTCATCGGGGATGGAGGACTGAACAAGCCTGCCGGCATTGCCGCGCCTCCGTATTGGTGCAATCGAAAACAGATCAATATGGCGAGGCCAATAGAGAGAATCGAGTCTCTTATTCCGCGGAAGTTTCGGCGTCTATCCAGGAAAGGTAAGATTGCGAACCGCGTTCGATGGGGAGGGCGATGATCTCGGGTACGGAGTAGGAATGGAGGGCGCGGATTTCCTGCTCGAGTTGGGGGTAGGCGGCGGCGGTGGTCTTCATGAAGAGGAGCCATTCGGAAGCCTCTTCGACGACGCCTTCCCAGCGATAGACGCTGGTGGCTCCGGGGAGGATGTTGACGCAGGCGGCGAGTTGTTTGCCGACGACGGCGCGGGCTATGCGGCGCGCTTCCTCTCCGGAACCGGAGGCGCACAGGACCACAAGTTTCGCGGACATGCATTTCAGTGTAGCCAAAGAGGCGCAAAAGAGTTATAAACATTAGATAAGGGTATTTGGAAACCTGATGTCAGCCCTTCAAAAAGCCGGATTCCTGAGCGTACTGACGGTGTGCGGCGTCTACGTGTACATGGCCCTTCGTGGCCCACAAGGTTTGCCCGCGTTGCAGGAGAAGTGGCAGGAAATCCGGCGGATGCAACAACGCAATGCGGAACTGGAGCGGGATGTGGAGCAGCGCGCGGCGCGCATCCAGCGGCTGAAAGAGTCACCGGCCGAACAGGAGTTGGAAATTCGCAAGCGGCTGAAGATGTTGCGTCCGGGCGAGACGACATTCATTATTCCGAACAAGCCGGCTCCGGCGGACGATTCCAAACCATAGCGATCGAGGAGTGTTCCCGGCGAGCATGACGAGGCGGGAGTGGTGTGTGCAAATGCCACCGCGGCGGACAAGGCACGCGTGCTTGGCGCTGTCACGCGCGGATGGCCGCCGATGCGATGCGGACGGACAAGGACGTGTACTTCGAAGAGACGATGGTGTATAGCATCGGCGAGGCGCGGCGGCTTGCGGGGGCGGCGCGGACCGCATCCTGCAAGTGGGGAGCCGGCATCTTTCCGATGCCCGGTGACACGAGGCGAAAGAACTGATTGGACAGTTACCGGATTGGACGCGCCAAGGGCTACGGCGCGGCGGCGCACAGGGTTGCCGAGAAGTTCCCGGGGAGGTCTGCTTAGGAAGGCGGCGGAGAGAACCACGAAGGCGCGTGGAGTCGCGGAATTTTCGTGGCAATCTGTAACGATTGTTCGGGCCGCCCCGCTACGCCACTGGCGGGAGGCATGCGGGGGCGCCGGAGTTCAATCCGCCCCGCACCATTATTTGAGATAAGATCGGTGGTCAATGAAGCGTTTTCTGTTCCGCCACCTGACGGTCGTGGTTCTGGGCATCATGACCGGTTCTGGAGTGATCCTGGCCCAGACCGCGGCAACCAATCGCCCGGCGCGGCCGAAGCATCCCACGCGCGACCCGCGCACGCCGGGTTATGTGCAGGCGAAAGAACTGCCGGATGGGGCCAATGCTCCGGTGAAAGACGGGAACTTCATCCTCGGGCCGACGCACAACCCGGCGCCGGAGATGACGGTGCGGGAAGGCGTGCCGCAGGGGGATGTGTACACGTTCACGATGGAATCGGCGGAGAGCAGGTATTATCCGGGAATTGCGCGCGAGGCGGACACCTATCCACGGGCGGACCCGGCGGCTCCGGAGAAGGTGATCGTCTCGAGCCATTCGGCTCCCTATACGCGCAAGGTGGCCGTGTACGTACCGAAGCAATACGTTCCGGGCACGGAAGCGCCGTTTATCGTAGGCGCGGATGGTCCGGACAAACTACTGTTCACGGCATTGGACAACCTGATCGCGCGGCGGCGGGTACCGGCGATGATTGCCATTTCGATCGGGAACGGCGGGGGAGACGCGCAGGGAAGCGAGCGCGGCCTCGAATACGACACGATGTCCGGCAAGTATGCGGAGTTCGTCGAGCACGAAGTGCTGCCGCTGGTGGAAAAGCAATACAAGGTGAAGCTGACGAAGGATCCCAACGGGCGGGCGGCGATGGGCGGCAGTTCCGGCGGTTCATGCGCATTGATCATGGCGTGGTATCACCCGGAGTTGTACCACCGCGTGCTGACGTATTCGGGAACGTATGTGAACCAGCAATGGCCGGTGAACGCGGAGACGCCGCACGGCGCCTGGGAGTTCCATGAACACCTCATTCCGAACAACCCGCGCAAGCCGATCCGCATCTGGATGGAGGTGGGTGACCGGGACAACCTGATTACCCGCGACAACTACCACGACTGGGTGTTGGCGAACGAGGACATGGCGAGGGTGCTGGCTGCCAAGGGGTATCACTACCAGTTTGTCTTCGCCACCAACGCGGGCCATACGGACCGGGCGGTGAAACAACAGACGCTGCCGGAAGCCCTGGAGTATGTTTGGCAGGGGTATCCGGTGGCGGGGAAAAAGTAGCGGTCAGAAGCGGCCGTCGCGGACGGCGAACTTGGTGGGCTTGCCGAGCGTGGCTCCGCCCATGCCGATCCACTGGACGGTACACTCGATCAACTCATCGGGGGTGATGGAGGGGTAGCCGAAGAGGCGATGGCAGCGGGAGGCATTGTTGAGCAGCGCGGTGTCGCTTTCCCGGCCGGTGAATTGAGGATCGATGCCGAAATGACGGCCGAATTGTTCCGCAACATAGCGGACCGATAATGTTTCAGGACCGGTGAGATTGAGGGCGGAGGGCGGAGAGGAAGCGAGATCGAGGCTGCGGAGGATGACGGAGTTGGCATCGCCCTGCCAGACGACGTTGACGCTGCCCATGCCGAGGTCGATGGGCCGGCGCTCGAAGACGGCGGCACCGATGTCGAGCAGGACTCCGTAGCGCAGTTCGACGGCATAGTTGAGGCGTACGATGGCCACCGGAGTGCCGTAGCGGAGCGAGAAAAAGTGGAAGATGCGCTCGCGGGCGAGCGCGGACTGGCCGTATTCGCCCACGGGGACGAGGGGCGTGGACTCGGTGGCGCCGCCGGAGGCGACAGGGACGAAGGGATAGACGTTGCCGCTGGACATGCCGACGATGCGGGCGTTGCGGTAGCGCTCGGCGACGATGCCGGGGAGCCAGGCGTTCATGCCCCAGGTGAGGTATTCCGAGCCGGTGGAGCCGAACTTGCGGGCGGCCATGTAAATGATGTTGGAGGAATCGGGAAGCATGGCGAGTTGCTCGCGGTCGAGCAGATCCGCGCTGACGGTGCGCACACCCCACTTTTCCAGGCTTTCGCGGACGTCATTCGTGGAGTAGCGGGAGACGGCAATGACGTGTGAGGATGCGCCCGCTTCCTCGGCGGCGCGGGCGGCGCGGCGGGCGAGGGTCGGCCCCATCTTTCCGCCGGCTCCCAGGATGATGAGCGGGCCGTCGAGGCTGGCCATCAGATCGCAATCGGCCTTCGTGGGCCGGGAGAGGACTTCGTCGAGTTCCTGTTCGGAAGTGATGATCATCGTTTGTACCCAATCTTTCTGAGGAAGCCGTGGCGCCATTCGCGGCCGGATTCGTCTTCGACACCCCTGGGCGGCTCGCCATCGATGACGCCGAGAATGCCGCGGCCCTGGGCCGTTTCGGCGAGGATTACCTCCACGGCGTTCGCGGTGGCGCAGAAGATGCCCACCACTTCGGGGACGTCCTTGATGCGGCCAAGAATGTTAATGGGGAACCCGTCTTTCATGACGATGACGAAGGTATGCCCGGCGGCGACGGCGGAGGCGTTTTGGACGGCGGAGGATTTCATCTCCTCGTCATTGCCTTCGACGCGCGTGAGGCAGGCTCCCGATGCTTCGTTAAAGGCAATGCCGAATTTCATGTACGGGGCCGTGTTCACGATGGCCTCATAGAGGTCTTCCACTGTCTTGATGAAGTGGGATTGACCGAGAATGATGTTTGCGCCGGCCGGGATCTCCAGGCGAACCGCTTTCAACTCCATAGGCTTTAGGATATAGGAAGAGCCCACCCCTCGACACGATGAATGACAGCATCCTGCTAGACCATATCGCGCGGTTGCCGCATGCCCGCGCCAGCTTCAAACAACTGGTGCGGGAGATGGGCGCCAAGGGCGCCACGCGGGAGGAACTGGAGGAGGCGCTGGAGCGTCTGGAACAGCGCGGAGAGGTGGTGCAGCCGCGCTCGGGGCATTATGTGCTGACGCGGCTGAATCGCGAATACGCGGCGGGGCGGATGGTGGCGCACCGCGACGGGTACGGGTTCATAGTGATGGAGCCGCCTATTGAAGGCATCAGCGGGGACCTGTTCCTGCCGCCGGGGGAAGTGGACAAGGCGATGCACGGCGATAAGGTGCTGGCGCGCATTCTGCGGATCGGGCCGCAGGGGCGGGCGGAGGCGGAGATTGTGCGGGTGCTGAAGCGGGCGCACAACGACGTAGTGGGGGAATTCCGGGTGCGCCGCAACGGGTGCTTCGTCATTCCACATGATGACCGCATCCGCCAATGGATCTTCATTCCGGAGGGATTGGAACTGCCGCCGGAGCAGAAAGCGGCGGACCGGGTGGGGGCCCGGCCCGTGGCGGCGGAGGGGCCGGCGGATTTGAACGGCATGATCGTGGTGGTGCAGATTCTCGAGTTCCCGACGGAGGAGGAAGCCGCGGTAGGGCGGGTGATCGAGGTGCTGGGGCACGCGGATGATTTCGGCGTGGACGTCGAGATCATGATCCGGAAGCACCACATCCCGCATCGTTTTCCGGACGACGTGACCGCGGCGGCGCGAAGCGTGCCGTTGCGGGTGAGCGAGGAAGAGATTCGAGGACGGCGCGATTTCCGCGGGCTGGACATCGTAACGATTGACGGGGAGACAGCGCGGGACTTTGACGACGCGGTGTGGGTGGACCGGCTGGAGAACGGGAACTGGGCGCTACAGGTGCACATTGCCGATGTGAGCCACTACGTGCGTCCGGGCTCGCCGATTGATCACGAGGCGGCGATGCGGGGAACGAGCGTGTATTTTCCGGACCGCGCGGTGCCGATGCTGCCGGTGGAGCTTTCCACGGAGATCTGCTCGTTGAAGCCGCAAGTGGACCGGTTGGTGCTCTCGGCGCTGCTGGAGATCGACAATGCGGGCGACGTGGCGCGGCAGGAGTTCATGCGCGGCGTCATCCGCAGCGTGGAGCGGATGACGTATACGAACGTCCACCTGGTGCTGGAAGGCGACGCGGCGCAGCGGGAGCGCTATGCCCCGCTGGTGAAGCGCTTCGAGATGATGCGGGACCTGGCGGAAATTCTGAACCGCAAGCGGGTGCGGCGCGGGTCCATCGATTTCGACCTGCCGGAGCCGCTGGTGGAGTTCGACGAATTCGGGGAGATGGCGGGGGTGACACGGGCTCCGAGGAACGTGGCGCACCGGCTGATTGAGGAGTTCATGCTGGCGGCGAACGAGGCGGTAGCCGGGCATCTGGAAGGGATGGAGTGGCCCTCCATCTACCGCATCCACGAGCCGCCGGATGCCAAGCGCGTGGCGGATTTCGAACAGATTGCGGCGCATTTCGGCTATTCGCTGGGCGTGGGAGCGATTCCCGCGCAGCGTCACCATGTGACAGACCGCAGGCGCGATGGACGAAAGATCCACAGGGACATGCTGCTGGTGGACGAGCGGAGGCTCGAGGTAACGTCGCGGCAGTATCAGAAGCTGGTGGCGAAGATCGAGGGGAAGCCGGAGGAGCGGATACTGAGCTACCTCATGCTGCGGTCACTGAAGCAGGCGCGCTACAGCGAGAAGAACAGCGGGCATTTTGCGCTGGCCGCGCCCACGTATACGCACTTCACGTCGCCCATCCGGCGCTATCCGGACCTGATGGTGCATCGTGTGTTGAGCGCGTGGTTCGACGGACGGAAGGCTCCGTTCGCGGATGCGGAACTGCGGACCATCGCCGATGACTGCTCCTTTACCGAGCGCCGCGCCGCCGAGGCGGAGCGCGAACTGGTGGAGTGGAAGAAGCTGAAATTCATGGCCGGGCGCGTCGGGGAGGATTTCGCGGCGTTGATCATTCAGACGGCGAAGTTCGGGTTCTTTGTGGAACTGGAGAATCTGTTCGTGGAAGGGCTGGTGCCGATTGATTCGCTGCCGGGAGAACGCTTCGGATATCACGAGAACACGCGGAAGATTGTGGGAGAGCGGTCGAAACGGCAATTTGGTATTGGGGACCAGGTGAGGGTGGTGCTGGACCGTGTGGACGCCGTGGAGAAAAAGCTCCAATTCTCTCTGTTGGAGCCTGCGCCGCGGAGAAAGAAGGCGCGGGCGAAACGGTTCTGATGCGCTGTTGTGATGGACCTCGCCGTTGTCTGTTACTCCTGTTACTATAGTCGGGATTGGACGGGTTGTTTCCGGCGCCGCGGCAGGAACCAGGCGGCTGACAGACGAGAGAACCAGAAGGAGGGAGTCATGGCATTTTGCCCTAATTGTGGCGCGTCGGTGGAAGGCCGATTCTGCCCGGCATGTGGAGCAAACATCGGGAGCGCGCCCCCGCAGGCCGGGGGGACGGCTCCGGCGGGGGGAGGCGCCGGAGTAAGCGCGGGAGCGCCCGGCTTGACCGAGAACATGGCGTCGGCGTTGTGCTACTCGCTGACGTTGATCACCGGGATTCTGTTCCTGGTGCTGCCTCCCTACAACACCAACCCGCGGGTGCGTTTCCACGCTTTCCAGGCGATCTTCTTCGCCCTCGGGTTGTTTGTGGTGTTCTTTGGCCTGGGAATATTCATGATCTTCCTGCCAGGGATCCTGAAAATCATGCTCGGGCTGGTGGAGATGGCGGCGTGGTTTGCAATTTTCCTGTTGTGGCTATTCCTGATGTGGAAGGCATACAACGGGGAGAAACTGGTGCTGCCGGTTATCGGACCGCTGGCGGAACAGCAGGCGGGGCGGTAGGCCCTCGAAGCGCGGCGATGGTAGACTAGCCACGTGCTCTCAAGGCGCGCCTGCATTGCTTCCTTACTGCCGGCTTTCGTGCCCGCTGGAGCGGCGTCGGCGCGGGCGCGAAGGCTGTGGGACGGCGGGCAGACGAGCCATTTGGGCGGTCCGTCGCGGGACGGGAAATTCCTAACGATTGTGGATGCCGCGACAGGCGATCTGGCGGTGCGCGAGATTGCGGGCGGCAAGGCGCGGAAGCTTACCGGGAGCGTACCGCATCCCGGAGAGTTCGCGTATTTTTCCGTAGTTTCGCGGGACAGCAAGTGGATCGCGTACGCCTGGTTCAATCAGCAGAAGTTCTATGATCTTCGTGTGATTGGCGCGGACGGGCAGGCGCAGCGCACATTGCAGCGCAACGAGGAGCGGCGTTTTGTCCAGCCGTGCTCCTGGACGCCGGACGGGACGCGGATTCTGACGCTGTTCTTCCGCAACGACAACATCAGCCAGATTACGCTGGTGTCGGCAGTGGACGGAGCGGTGAAGGTGCTGCAATCGCTCGACTGGGTCTATCCGAACAAGATGGACCTTTCGCCCGACGGCAAGTGGGTGGTCTATGACGATCTGCTTCGGGAGGGCGAGGGCGCGCGCGGATTGTTTCTGCTGGCCACCGATGGGAGCAGGAAGATGCCGGCGATGAAATCGCAGGTGAACGACGTGTTTCCGCTGTTCACGCCGGATGGCAGTGGGATCGTGTTTCTCAGCACGCGCGCCGGGACTACGGACCTGTGGCGGCAGGCGATGAACGGGGGCGACCCGGAATTGCTCGTGAAGGATCTTGGGCGGGCGCTTCCGCTGGGGTTCACGGATGGCGGCGATTACTACTACGCTCTGCGCAGCGGCGAGCCGCAAGTGCGGATTGCCGCGCTCGACGGCGCGCCATCGGGCGAAGTGGCGGTGGCGGAAGGGAAGGGAGCGCCGGCATGGTCGCCGGATGGGAGGCGGCTGGCGTTTCTGACGCGGGCGGGGAATGAAAATTTCGGGCAGGAATCGGTGGTGATCGCCATCTACGATACGGAGACGCGGAAATTGGCGGTGCTTGCTCCAAAGCTGGCCTCGCTCGATCACCTGTGCTGGTCGCCGGACGGGAAGCGGTTTCTCGCGGGCGGAAGCGACCGGCACGGGGAGCGCGGACTATACGTGATCGACGCGCAGACAGCGGCGGTGAAGCCGGTGGCGCTGACGCCGGCGGAGACGTATCGCGGGTTTGAAGGGGTGTGGACGCGCGGGGGCGAGGCGGTGTGCTTCATCCAGCCGGAAGAAGGAGCGATCCGCATGGGGCCGCCCGACGGGGAGACGCGGGTGATCTACCGCGCTCCGGCGAAGGCGAAGCTGCACGAGTTGACGATCTCCGCCGACGGGCGGCTGGCGGCCTTCGCGGTGCAAAGCGAGGGAGCGGAGGCCGTGTTGGTGTTGCCGCTCGACGGGGGCGAACCGCGCCAGGCGGCGAACGTGCGCGGAGGCGCGATCAACGGACTCGAGTGGGGGCGCGACGGCCGATGGCTGCTGGCGGGCACGCCGGGCGATCCGCCGGCCCTGTGGCGGATCGCGCTGGACGGGACGGGGCCGCGGAGACTCGATTGGAACCTGCGCCAGCAGGGTGCGGTGCGGCTGGACGGCCCGGGCCGGCGCATCGCGTATGTCGCGGGAAAAACGCAGACGGAGATCCGGGTCATCGAAAGGCTGGTTCATGCTGCATATCACCAACGGTGATTCGGTCGTGGCGTTGTTCGAAGAGATCTCCATGCCCGGTGAGTATCTGTCCTGGCGGGACATTCTGCACGAAGGACCGGCGCCGGGGACGGAGACGATCGAGGAGTTCTCGGACATCCGGGCGCGGTTTGTGGCGGAGTCCGGATGGGCTTCTTATGAAGAGGCGCGGGCGGAGTTGGCGCGGCGGGACGCCGTGCTGGCCAAGAGCCGCGAGCAGGACGAAGTGGTGTTGTGGTTCGAACACAATCTGTTCGATCAGTTGCAGTTGTTGCAGGTGCTCGACTGGTACTACCGCAATCCTCCGCTGCCGGCAAGGTTGAGCCTGATTCATCCGGAAGGATACCTGGGAGCGATGCCGGGCGAAGTGCTGGAAGGCGTGTTCCCGATGCGGAAGGAAGTGCATCCCTCGCAACTCGAGTTGGGGCACACGGCATGGCAGGCGTTCACTTCAACGGACCCACGGGATATGGCAGCGGTGTTGGGCGCGAGCAATGCGCCCTTGCCGTATTTGCGGATGAACTTCGAGCGCTTCTTCGAGGAGTATCCTTCGGTGCGGAACGGGCTGTCGCGATCGGAGGAGCAGATCCTGCGGGCGTTGGCGGCGGGGCAGCGGGAGCCGGAGGAGATCTTTCAGGCGTTTTGCGAATTCGAGGAGCCGATGTTCATGGGGGGCTCGTCGGTGTACTCGCGATTGGAGCGGCTGGCCACCGAGCCCGCGGCGGCGAGAGAAAGAAACGGCTATGAGTTGACGGAACTGGGGGCGCGGCTGCTGCGGGGAGAGGCGGATTGGATCCGCGAACGCGGCGGAATCGACCTGTGGCTGGGAGGAGTGCACTTGCAGGGGGCGGATGCGGCATGGCGATGGGATGGGGAGCGCAGGCGCCTGGCGCCCTGCGCGGGTCAATGAGAATGCTGATTCTTCTTTTTGCGGCTGCGCTGATGGCGCAGGATACGCGCCCGGCTCCGGACGGATTCGAGCGGCGCGAGGTGATGATCCCGATGCGCGACGGAGTGCGGCTTTACACGGAGATTCTCACGCCGGTGAGCCACGGGGGGCGGTTGCCGCTTCTGATGGTGCGCACGCCGTATGACTGCAAGGCACAACAGAAAGCGCTGGCCGATCGTTACAAGGAATTGGCGGAGGACGGCTACATCTGGGTATTCCAGGATATCCGCGGGAAGTATGCTTCCGAAGGCCAATTCGTGATGATCCGGCCGCCGCGGACATCAAACGGCGGAATCGACGAGGCCACCGATGCCTACGATACCGTCGAATGGCTGCTGCACAACGTTCCGGACAACAACGGGCGCGCGGGGATGATGGGCGTATCGTATCCGGGGTGGTTGACGGTGATGGCGATGCTCGATCCGCATCCGGCGCTGAAGGCCGTTTCGCCCCAGGCTTCGCCCGATGACATGTATCTCGGCGACGATTTCCACCATAACGGAGCGTTTCGCCTGAGCTACGGCTTCGAGTATGTGTCGAGCCTGGAGGCAGGTAGGGAGAACAAGCCGTTCGAGTTCGACAAGTACGATGTGTTCGACTGGTACCTGTCGCTGGGTCCTCTGGGCAATGCGAACCGGAGATACTTCCATGGGCGCTTCCCGTCGTGGAATGACTTTGTGGAGCATCCGAATTTCGATGCTTTTTGGCAGCGGCGCAAGGCCAGCCCTTATCTCAAGGAGGTGAAGGTTCCGGCGCTGCACGTGGCGGGCTGGTGGGACCAGGAGGATTTCTATGGTCCGGTGACCATTTACGAGGCGCTGGAAAAGCACGACACGCGCGGCATCAATTATCTGACGGTGGGCCCGTGGAATCACGGTGGATGGATGAGCGGCAAAGGCGATTCGCTGGGGAACATCCGGTTCGGGGGGAATACGGCGGAGTACTTCCGGGCGAGCGTTCTGGCGCCGTGGTTTGCCTATTGGTTGAAGGACAGGGGTAAGCTGAATCTGCCCGAGGCGCTTACGTTCCGCGCGGGGGCCAACGAGTGGGTGCGGCATGGGGCGTGGCCGCCGAAGGAGCACACCGCCATGCGGAGTTTGTATTTCCGTGAAGGCTCGACGCTGTCCTTTGACGCGCCGGCGGAGGAGGGTGAGGCTTCAGATAGCTTCGTCTCTGATCCAATGCATCCGGTTCCGTATCGCGTACGGCCGATTCCGCCGGTGTATGGCGCGGGGTCGACGTGGGGGATTTGGCTGACGGACGATCAGCGTCCCATGCACCTGCGTCCGGATGTATTGAGTTGGGAAAGTTCGACGCTTGGGAGCGATCTTACCCTGAGCGGGCAGATTACGGCGAAGTTGTTTGCATCGACGACGCAGACGGACGCCGATTGGGTGGTGAAGGTGATCGATGTCTACCCGGAGAAGGTTCCGGACGATGCGAAGATGGGCGGCTACCAGTTGATGGTGGCCAACGATGTATTCCGCGGCCGATTTCACAATAGTTTTGAAAGGCCGGAGCCTCTGACGCCGGGGCGGGTGACGGAGTTCACGATTGACCTGCACACGCAGGATTACCGGTTCCTCGAGGGGCACCGCATCATGGTGCAGGTGCAGAGCACGTGGTTTCCGCTGATTGACCGCAACCCGCAGCGCTACACGGCGAACATCTTCGATGCGAAGGAGAGTGATTTCGTCAAGGCGACGCACCGCGTCTACCGCAGCGCGCGGCATGCTTCGCGGGTGGAGATTCAGGTGGAGCAGTAGACCGGCTCAATGACCCTGGATGAGGTGATAGAAGCCGCGGCGCTCCAAAACCTCGACGGGCATTTCGAAGAGGGACGAGAGCGCTTCGCTCGAGAGCACATCGTGCTTGGGGCCGTCGAGGAAGACTTTCCCTTTGCGCAGCAGAACCACGCGGGAGATTTCGGGGATGATGTCCGAAAGGTGGTGGGTGACCAGGATAATGGTGGTCTGGGCGGCGACTTTGCGCATGATCTCGATCAGTTCGTGAGTGGCGCGGATATCGAGGCTCGCAGTGGGTTCGTCGAGGATGAGGGCTTTGGGGCGGTGAACGAGGGCGCGGCCGATGAGGAGGCGGCGGCTTTCTCCCGTGGACATGTGGCTCACGGTACGGGCGGCGAGATGAGCGATTTCGAGTTGCTCGAGGATCTCCTCGGCGCGCTCGCGCATTTCGCCTGTTACCTCGTGATTGGGCCAGATGCCGACGCTCGAGAAAAATCCGGAGAGGATGACTTCACGGCCGGAGTAGGGGTAGCGGATGTAGCTTTGCAGCAGGTCATTATGGACGATGCCGAATAAGGGGCGCAGGTCGAAGATGTTCCAGGTGTCGCGTCCGAAGATGCGGACTACGTTATCAGGGCGCCACAGCGGGTAGCAATCCCTGGTGAGCGTCTTGATGAGCGTGGACTTGCCGCTGCCATTGGGTCCGAGGAGAGCAACGTGCTCGTGGGCATGAATGGTAAGGTCCAATTGATCGAGGCCGATCTGGCCTTCGTGAGAGACGGTAATATTCCGGAATTCGAGTAATGGCGGTTCGATTGTCAGCACTGGAACCAGAGTAACTCAGGAGGGAGTGATGTTACTTCTCGCCCTTGCGCTTGAGTGTGGGCGCCTTGCGTTTCTTGGGTTCTTCGGCGGCGGTTTTCTTTTCCTGCTCCTTCTTCGCGGCCAGTTCCGCGGGCGTCATCATGGCTTCGGCGGCCTTTTTCTCGCGGGCATCCTTGGTCTCCACGTCGTGGCCGCGTTCCTTGACATCCGTTTCGGCGAGTTCGGCGCTGACGGAAGTGTTCTCGATGGCGTTGGAGAGGGCGTTCTCGTATCGGGAGAAATCGCGGGTCTTGTTGGCCTGGATCTTCTGGAGCCTGGCGAGCATTTCTTTTTCGGCCTCGGCGACGGACTTGGTGCCTTCGGTGATATCGATGTGCCGGCGGAGAGCATCGTCGGAGACAGTGTCGATGGCTTCGATGATCTTGTTGTACTCATCGAGCGTTTCGTGGATCATCGCGGAGCGGCCGGCTTTGTCCTTGGAGAGGAAGTTTTCGACGAGGGCGATGCGCTGGCGGGCGAACTTGAGGTAGAGCTTGAGTCGCTCATTCGGCTCCTGGACTTCCCGTACCTGGTCGGCTTCATCGGCGGTGAGAAAATCCTTCTGCGCGGCGAGAG
>JADLBG010000554.1 GCA_020847895.1 Bryobacterales bacterium | reverse complement strand
GTAGTGCTCGCAGACGCGTATCAGGTCGAGAGTAACGTCCGGGATGGCGGCTTCATCGAAGGCTCGGGCGAGGTCCCCGCCCTGTGGTTTGGCGAAGCGCTTCAGGATGATGTCGAGCGGGGCAATGGCGCCGGCCGGTTTTTCGAGCATCCCCTCGGCGAATTTACGCTGCAAGTGACGCCACACCTGGCTGGGGGCGGTCTCCATGCGGACGGCGACGAAGAGCGCGGGCCGCACCACCTGATCGTTCAGCCAGCGGCGGAAGCGGCTGAGAAGGTGTGTTTTGCCGCAGCCGGACTGGCCGTGGAAGAGAACGCTGCGCGATTCGGTTCCGGCGCGGGCGTACTCGCGGCAGCAAGATTCGAAGGCCTCGCGGTGGATTTCGGGGACATCGATGGGGACCGGTTGCGCGGGGTTGGTAACCACGTCCGAATCAAATGGATTGACGATGAGGTTAGCCGATTCCATATTCCGCCGCCCTGGCTGCCGCAACGTACAGCCGCCCTTCCGCGTCCTCGGCGAAGTCGGCGGCGCGCTCTTCGGGAACCGGCCGGGGGCCATCATAATCCGCAAGGATGAGCTGCCCGCGATCGGCGAGCGCGATGAGCGCTTTGTCGAACCGCGCCTTGACCGGGGGCGCCGTACGCAGTTTGTACACGGCTACGTAATTGCCGGCGCCCGGCTCGAACTGGCGGACCGCGGCGCAGATGGCCTGCTCGAGGCTTTCCGCGGAACCGGAGATTTTGCGCGCCCACTCGCGGGAGAAGTATTGCGCCTGCCTGCCGAAGACTTCGCAATGCAGGATGCCCTGGCCGTGGAGCGATTGCAGCAGGCGGGCCACTTCGGATTTCACCAAAGGCGCCGCAACCCCAGGCAGACGCGGCTTCGCTTTTGCCACGGCCTGAGGCAGGGTGCAGGGCTTCTCGAGGAGCGCCGACTCGACGGCATCCCGCAGGCATTGCGGAAGAGCACGATTCCAGAACCGGATGCGGCCGCGGGAGTCCGGGGGCCATTCGTGGATGTCTCCGGCGCGCGCTTTTTCAAGGAGCAGAGGTTCCACTTCCGGCGCCTGACTCAGGGGGAAACGCCGGGGCTTATCCAACCGCTTGCGCATCTCACGCGCCCCGATGGGTTTTTCCGCCTGGGTGATGAGGGAGAGGCAGAGTGCGATGGTATCCGGGTTCACCACCACTCTATTATGCGCAATGTGCTGAAGCGTATCCTGGCGCGGTCAGACTTTGACTCTTCTGGCGGCTACGCGAGGCTTCTTCGCCGTCAGAGCCGGCGCCGAAAGGGCGAGATCGATCACCTCGGCCTGCTCCTGCGCATGGCGCTTGCTCGACCCGGTGGCGGGGCTGGCGCTCTCCCGGCGTCCGACGTAGCGCGCACGGCGCCGCGACTCCTCGAGCAGCAGGTCGAGATGTTCCCGCACGAAGAGCCACGGTCCCATATTCCTCGGCTCTTCCTGAGCCCAGACTACTTCGGCCGTGGAAGGGTACCAGGAGAGGACATCCATTGCGTGATCCTTCGGGAAGGGGTAGATCTGTTCGACGCGGTTGATGGCCACATGATTCGCGCCACGCTCTTCCCGCGCGGCGACAAGATCCCAGTAGAGCTTGCCGGAACAGAAGATGACACGGGAAATCTGTTCGGGAGGAACGGTATCGGCGATCAACTCGCGGAAGGCGCCGGAGGTCAAATCCCGCATGTGCGAGACAGCAAGGTGATGCCGCAAGAGACTCTTGGGCGTGAAAACAATCAGCGGCTTGCGCATGCCCAGCCTGTCCTCCCCGCCGCGCATCTGGCGCCGCAGCAAGTGGAAATACTGGGCAGGCGTGGCGCAGTTGCATACTTGCATGTTGTTTTCCGCGCACAAGGTGAGGAAACGCTCAATGCGGGCGCTCGAATGCTCGGGTCCCTGTCCCTCATAGCCGTGCGGCAGCAGCAGGACGAGTCCACTCGGTTGACCCCATTTGGATTCGGCCGCCACGATGAACTGGTCAATCATGACTTGCGCGCCGTTGGCGAAATCGCCGAACTGCGCTTCCCACATGACCAGGCTCAAGGGGTCGCCGAGGCTATAGCCGAATTCGAAGCCCATGACCGCGAACTCGCTCAAGGAACTGTCGAGGACGTCAAACCGCGCCTGGTTTTCATCGATGTTGCTCATGGGGATGTAGAGTTCGCCGGTCTCGGCGTCATAGAGTTCCAGGTGCCGCTGGGAAAAGGTGCCGCGGGCGCTATCCTGACCGCTGAGCCGGACGGGGGTTCCTTCGAGCAGCAGGCTGCCGAAGGCGATGGCCTCCGCGGTGGCCCAGTCGATGGGTCCGCCGGCGAGCACATCCTTCCTTTTTTCGAGGAAGCCGCGGAGTTTGGGATGCAGATGAAAGGAGTCAGGCAGATTGGTAATGCCGCGAAGGATCTTTTCGACCGTTGTCTGATCCACCGCCGTGGTGGCTTCGGGGGGCAGCGGCCATTCGGGCTCGAGGGGGCTCAGTTCCTGAACCTCGAAGGGCTCCTCTTTCCTCTGGCCGGCTTCAAACGCCTGGGTCAGCTTGAGGGTGTACTGCTTCCTCATCTCTTCGAGTTCGGCGCTGGTGATCGAGCCTTCACGCGTCAACTTCTCGGCGTAGATTGTGGCCACCGAAGGATGTTGCCGGATCTTACGGTACATGAGGGGCTGCGTGTAGCTGGGGTCGTCGCCCTCGTTGTGCCCGTGGCGGCGATAGCAG
>JADLBG010000553.1 GCA_020847895.1 Bryobacterales bacterium | reverse complement strand
GCGGGTCGGTGACTTCGTATTTCGAACTGGTGTTGCCTCCTCCAAAATTCGTAATCCGGAGGTCGGCTCCGAGGAGATTAGAGCGGTAGCGCAAGGACTCGAGCGGATCGTCGCCGAGCGCGGCGGCTTCTGAATCATTCCAAAGATCTTTCAGGTATTTGAGCATTCTCATCCTATTGTATTGACACGCTGGAGGAATGCGCCCGCGAACGGCGGTCAGGCGGAACCGAGGGCGCGTTTCAGCCACGCCTCGGCGAGCCGCTGCTCGCGGCTCACCTGCCAGGCGGGGATGGCGAGGATTTCGGCGATTTCGACGCCGGTGAGACCGCCGAAGTAGCGGAGTTCGACGATCTGGGCGAGGCGCGGTTCTTCCGCGGCGAGCCGTGTCAGAACTTCATCGAGCATGAGAAACTCTTCGGTGCGGCTCACCTCGCCGGCGATGACGGCTTCGAAGGATTCGGGGGCGGCTCCCCCGCCGCGCTTGGCGGCCTTGCGAGCCCGCGCGCGGTCCACCAGAAGCTGGCGCATCACTTTCGCCGCGAGGGCATAGAAGTGTTGGCGTCCGTTGTAAGTGGCGTTCTGGCCGGTGAGGCGGATGTAGGCCTCGTTCATCAATTCCGTGGGCTGGAGGGTGGCGTTCGGAAAACGGCGGAGGTAGCTTTCGGCGATGCGATGCAATTCAGCGTGGATGAGCTTGGAGATTTTGGCGTAGGATTCGGCGTCGCCCTGCTGCCACTCATTCAGGAGACGGGTTACTGCTCCCTGCCCCTCAGGGTCATCCATCCCATCATGCTAGCAGAGAGCAGGATTCACGATTTCAGGCGGAGGCAGGCAGAGAGGATTCTCCTCAGGCAGCGGACGTTGCACGACTCGTAGGCCATGAGATTGCGGAAAGAATTGCCGTTCTGTGTCCAGGCCTCGAAGGCGCGGGCCATAGGGAGACGGGGGTCGGGAGCGTCGGCCGGCGGCAAGTTCTCCTCGAGAGCAGCGGTTCCTGTGCGCACGGCGCGGCGGAGGAGCCAGAGGGAGACACATAAATCGTCGACACGGGCGGCCTCTTCGTGGCTGGACGGGAGAAGCCGGTCATAAGCGGCGCGATGCAGGTGGAGACACTGGTTTGCGGACTCACCGGGTTCCAAACGGATGGATTTGGCGGCAAGGCCGTGTTTCCACGCGTTCATGGAGGCGATGCGTTTTCCTTCGGCCGTGACAGGGCCTTTCGATTTGGCGCCGTTCTCCCGGGCGGCCTCAGCTTTGGATTTTTTGGGGGCCATGGAAGTTCCTTTCGGGGATTCGAGTACTTGGGTGCGGTATCAGACGGACTTAGGGCGCGCTGCGCGCGATGGCGCAACGTTATTCGGGCATGGGAGCGGGCGGCGGCCCGGCGGGAGGCTCGGGACGGTTGGTGAAGACCGAGAGCCAGGAGAAAAACTCGGGGAAATAGAAAGTGAAGGACGGAAGTTCGGGGAGCGCGGCCGGTTCGGTCGGAAAATGAGTGCGGTTGCGGCGAGATTTGGAGGATTTGCGGGGGGAAGGACGGAGGAACGCGAGCAGTGAGAGGAGGAGGGCAAGGATACGGGCGACCCAGTTGGCAGGGGCGGGTGATTCCGGGGCGGGGGCGGGCTCTTCGGGCGTTTCGGGCGCGATGAGACCGGCAGGGGTGACGAAGAGGGTGGGAGCGATGTCCGGGGCGTGGCGGAGGCGGCGGAGTTTCAGGAGTTGGTCCATGGAGGAGCGGTAGAAGCGTTCGTAGCGGACCTCGTAGCGCTGGAGGATGTCGAGGGTTCCGGCGGAGTGGTAATCGATGGAAGCCATGGCGTCCATGGCGCGCATAGCGGGGTGGTGATTGGACCAGGCAGCTTCGAAGGGTTTCTTTTCGGTGAACATTTCGGTGTCGAAGAGGGCGGTTTCCATGGACCAGATGCGGCAGAGGCGCCAGTAGGAGTTGACCATTTGGGTGACGAGGTTGCTTTCGGTGAGGGAAGCAGGATTCCACTCGGTGCGATAGGCGGCGAGGAGGTCGTCATAGGCTTCCTGGGATTCGTTGGCAAGGACTACGCACTTGGAGGCGAGTCCGTGAGTGATGCCGTTGAGGGAGGAGCGCTTCTTGCCCTCCGGGGTAACAGGGCCTTTCGACTTTTTGCCGTTCTCCCGGGCGAGGTCGCGTTTCTTTTCAGGGTCAATCATGGGATACCTTGCTCAGCCGGCCAGTTGCCGATCACAGTTTCACTTTACGATGCGGGGGAAAGGCTTTTTGGGGGGCAGATCGCGCGGAGAAGACGTATTTATTTGATTTATAGGATATTTATTCTTCGCATATTTTTGTGGATTTGTTGTGACCGGGGAAAACGGAGGGGGCGATCTGCCGCATGAGGATCATCGCCTCGTCCGTTCCCGCCGGGTCGCCGTGCGAGAAGAACGACCACGCGTCACGCTCCCAGCGCATCGTCACCGCACCTACTGAGAAAATGAAGCAACTACTTCGCTGGGCTCGGATGGGGCTGGACTTTCCCCTCCCCTCCGTCCGGGCGGGAGAAAGCCCAAGGCGATGATCGCGGCTCACCTTTCCGCGGTATGGAGCACCGGGGGCTTTGGCAGTTGCACGCGATGGCGCGAGGCCAGGAACGCGAGCAGGGAATTCAATTCCCCTTCCGTCAGCTCCCCGCGGTAGGAGGGCATATTCTCGGCCCCGCTGAAGATTCGCGTGGCCATTTGCGCCG
>JADLBG010000552.1 GCA_020847895.1 Bryobacterales bacterium | reverse complement strand
GGGCGAGCAGCTTCGGTTCCGTTTGCGGCAGGTTGGCCTTCATCGCGAAGCCGGTCTTCGGCAGATTGACCGTCTTCTTCAAATCCACTTCATTGGTTGACATGAGAATTTCCGGGCCGGGATGGTTCTATCGCGGCAATCAGGGCTTCTATTTTTATCCTACACGAGCGGTTGTGTGGGGTATGCTTTGACAAGCAAGATGATGACTCTTCCCGAATACCGCGTGCACGCGGTAAACACGGCGGCCGATCACGAAAATCGCATGCACACCGACGAGGTCGCCGCCCAGTTTGGATTTCGCGGCGGCCTGGTTCCCGGCGTGAATGTGTATGGCTGCATGACCGTGCCCGTGGTAGCCCACTTCGGTCACGTCTGGCTCGAGCGGGGCTGGATACGCGCGCGCTTCGCCAAGCCCTTCTATGATGGCGACCAGGTTGTGGTTCGCGCCTCTGTCGAACCCGGGGGCACTGTCCGCGTGGACGCCGGCCGCGCCTCGGCCGAAGCGGGTCTCCACACCGATCCCGCCCCGGCCCCCTTGCTCGAGGCGCCCCTGCCCGGCGTCCGGCCTTTTCCCACTCCGGAGTTGATCCGCCCGGGGCTCGAGTTGGGCAGCTTCAGTGAAAATCTGGCCGAGGTCCAAGCCCGCCTGCTCATGGCGCTTGCCGATCCCTACCCGCTCTATGCGGATTACGCCCATCCCACCGTTCTGCTCGGCCTCGCCAACGAAATCCTCGTCCGCAACTTCCACCTGCCCGCCTGGATTCACACTTCGAGCGAGGTCTGCCACTACCGCGCCATCCACTCGACGGAAACGGTTCACGTAACGGGCCGCATCCGCGATGCGTTCGCCCGCAAAGGGCACGAGTTTCTCATCGCCGGCGTCACGGTCAGCGGCAATGACCGCCACCTCGCTCTGCACGCCGTTCATGCCGCCATCTGGCGGCCCAGGAGCAAACCGTGAACCTCCCCCAGCTATTCGACCTGAGCTTCATAGGCCGCCGCGACCAGCCGGCGCTCGAATTCCATGGCAAAGTGTTCACCTTCGGTGACATCGACGAACGAAGCAACAGGGTGGCCAACCTGCTGCTCGCCCGCGGATTCACGGCCGGAGACCGCCTCTGCGTCTATCTCCCCAACTGCCTCGAGATCATCGACCTATATCTCGCCTGCGTCAAACTGGGCGTGGTCTTCGTACCCATCAACATCCTCTATCGCGAGCGCGAGATCACTCACATCCTTAACGACGCGGAGCCGAAGGCCGTGGTCGCCTCCGGCGAGACGCCGCCGGGTTACGAAGTCTGGCGCCGGGAAGACCTCGCCGCGTCCGTGCCCTCCAGCCGGCCTCCAGTCACCCTCGATGGCGATACACCGGCTGCCCTGGTCTACACCAGCGGCACTACCGGAGTCTCCAAAGGAGCCATCCTCACCCACAACAACTTCCTCGCGAACGCCGTCAGTCTTCTCACCTGCTGGCAAATCACTGCACAGGACCGCCTGCTGCTGCCGCTGCCCCTGTTCCACGTCCATGGTCTCGGCAACGGACTCCATTGCTGGCTCGCCGCCGGTTTCCACATGCGCCTGCTCGAGCGCTTCGAGCACCAGACGGCAGCCGCCCAGTTCCTCGATTTCCAACCAACACTCTTCTTCGGAGTACCCGCCATGTACGTGCGCCTGCTCGGCACTCCCGAGGCTGAGGCGCGCGAAATCGGAAACCGGATGCGTCTGTTCGTTTCCGGCTCCGCCCCGCTCCCCGCCCAGGTCCTCGAAGAGTTCCGCGCCAGGTTCGGCCACACCATCCTCGAACGCTACGGCATGACCGAGACCATGATGAACCTCAGCAATCCCTACATCGGAGAACGCCGCCCGGGAACAGTCGGCATGCCCCTCCCGGGGGTCTCCATTCGTCTCTCGAACGGCGACAGCGGGGAAGTGCTGCTGAAAGGGCCGAACCTCTTCGCCGGCTACTGGCGCCGCGAGCAGGCCACGCGGGACGCCTTTTCGGATGGCTGGTTCCGGACCGGCGACCTCGCCGTGCGCGGCGCCGACGGCTACTACACCCTGCAAGGGCGCAAGAGCGACCTCATCATCTCGGGCGGCTTTAACATCTACCCGCGCGAGATCGAAGAGTTCCTCATGGAGCAGCCCGAGGTCGCCGAAGCCGCGGTCGTGGGCGTTCCCGACCGCGTGCGCGGCGAAATTCCGGTCGCCTACTTCGTCCCCCGCGGCGCCTGCGACGAAGCCGCCCTCGCCGCCCGCTGCCGCGAAAAACTTGCCTCCTTCAAAGCGCCCAAGCAGTTCGTGAAGGTGGAAGCCCTCCCCCGGACTGCGCTGGGGAAGGTACAGAAGCATCTCTTGCCACCACCCGAGCAATAACGGTGACGCCGGGTGGTGGAAGAAAGTTCAGCCTACTGTTCATTTTTCAAGAACTGATCGACGTTCATTGCCGTATAGTAAGGGACAGAGGGGATTCCGGCAGGGCTCACAACATCTTTCCGTCCTATGCCAACCGCATTACAAGCTGCTGTTTGCAAAGAAGTTAGTGGAGAAACCCCGACAGAATAGGCAGGAGTATCAAGAAGTATGCGTCTTCTCATAACGCTCGGTCTGGCGTCTGCGGTCTTCGGAGCAACCGTTCCCAGGACGGTTACATTCCACAAGGATGTCTTGCCTGTCTTACAGAAGAATTGCCAAACGTGCCATCGGCCCGGCGAGGCAGCCCCCATGGCTTTCCTCACTTACCAGCAAACCCGTCCCTGGGCCAAGGCGATCAGGCAGGCCGTGTTAGCCCGTCAGATGCCGCCGTGGTTTGCCGATCCGGCGCACGGGAAGTGGTCGAATGACAGGCGCCTGTCGCAGGCCGACATCGACACCCTGGTAGGCTGGGTGGATTCCGGAGCAAAGGAAGGTGACGCCAAGGACGCTCCGAAGCCTGTGGAGTGGGTACGAGGTTGGGGAATCGGAAAGCCGGACATGGTCTTCGAAATGCCGAGTGCGTTTTCCGTTCCCGCGTCGGGCACCGTGGTTTACCAGTATGTGATCATCCCCACCGGACTCACCGGGGATAAGTGGGTGCAGATGGCGGAAGCACGCCCCGGCAATCGAAAGGTGGTGCACCACATCATCGCCTTCGTGCGCGAGCCCGGTTCGAAGTGGTTTGCGGACCAGAAGCCGGGAGTGCCGTTCGCGCCCCGCTCGCAGGCGGAAGAACAGGCGCGCGGGCAAGCCAAGGCTGAGAAGGAAGGTAACCCTCAACCACGCCGGAGCGGAGAGGGCGGAGGTTTCACGGCAAGGGAGTTCCTGGTTGGGTTTGCTCCTGGCTCGCCGCCCGAGGTGCTGGGGCCGGGCAAGGCGAAACTGCTGAAAGCCGGATCGGATCTCGTGCTTCAACTTCACTACACCGCCAACGGCGAGAGTGGCGCGGATAAGAGCGCCATCGGCCTCATCTTCGCCAAGGATCCCCCGAAGCAAAGGGTCTTCACATCCGCGGTCTCCACGAACCGCTTCTCCATCCCGCCCGGCGCCATGCGCCACGAAGTCTCGGCAACGATGACGTTGCAGGAAGATGCCGAACTCGTGTCGCTGTTGCCGCACATGCACCTGCGCGGAAAATCGTTCCTCTACAAAGCCGTCTACCCCACCGGCGAAACCGAAGTTCTGCTGAATGTTCCCAACTACCGCTTCGACTGGCAGCTCTGGTATCAGTTCGCCGAGCCAAAGCGCATTCCCAAGGGCACACGGCTCGAAGTGACGGGCACGTTCGACAACTCCGCCAACAACCGCTTCAACCCCGATCCTACAAAAGAAGTACACTGGGGCGAGCAGAGCTGGGAAGAGATGATGATGGGCTTTTTTGACGTTGCCATCGATGCCGGCATGAATCCGGTGAAGCTGTTTCGCGCCGAGAACCCCGCAAGACCTTCCGGAGGCGGCGGCGAATAGCTGATGAGGCGTTGCAGTTGTCTCCTCTCCGCGGTGGCGATCGGGTCCTGGGCCGGCTTGCTGGCGCATGACCCGATTACAACCAGGATCACCTACAGCCGCGAAATCATCCGTATCTTCGAGAAGCGCTGCTTCAGTTGCCACGGGGAAGGCGGCGCCGCTCCGATGTCTCTCACGAAGTATGAAGATGCGCGCCCCTGGGCGAAGGCGATCAAAGAGGAAGTGCTCGAACGGAGGATGCCTCCCTGGGGCGCGGTGAAAGGCTTCGGAGCTTTTCGAAACGAAGAGGCCCTTTCCCAGGAAGAAGTGAGCCTGATCGCGGATTGGGTGGAGGGCGGCGCTCCGGAAGGCGAACAGAAGTACTATCCTCCGAAGATCTCGACGGATAGGCCTCCCCCAACCAATCTCCAGGGCAACCGCCTGCTGGTGAAAGACAAGGTCAAGGTGCCCGGAGCGGTGCGGTTGATCGGGCTCGAGGCGGCCGCTGCTTTGGACCTTGCCTCGGTGCACATCGTCGCCGAGCAGCCTGATGGATCCGTTGAGCCGTTGATCTGGCTGCGCAATTTCAAGGCTGGCTGGAAGCGGCAATATGAATTCCGCGAGCCCATCGCGCTGGCGGCGGGCTCGAAGATCCGTGTGAAGCCGCCAACCGAGGTATCGTTTGCGATATTTCTTCGCGCCGATTGATCAGGCTTCGCCCCCCGGTGGGCCACGGGCGGGAATCAGGCGCCGCGCGCGCGCTTCCGCTCGAGAAGGATGGTCTGGCTGTACAGCGGCTTTTGCCCCTTCGCCGGCCGGATGCGCTGGTACGTCCCGTCCGGGGTCATGCGCCTCGCTTTCACGTTGTCCGCCAGGTAGACGGCGAGCACCTTCTCGCGCAGCCGCCGGACCAGCGATGCCTTCTCGATGGGGAAAAGGACCTCGACGCGCCGGTTGATATTGCGCGGCATAAGGTCGGCCGAACCGAGATACATCTCCTCGTCGCCGCCGTTGAGGAAATAGAAAATGCGAGTATGTTCGAGGAAGCGGCCGACGATGCTGCGAACGTGGATATTGTCACTGACACCCGGCACCGCGGCGCGCAGGCAGCAGATGCCGCGCGCGATGAGGTCCACGCGGACCCCGGCCTGCGAAGCACGGTAGAGTTGCTTGATGATAGGCGCGTCGACGAGGGCATTCACCTTGAAAATGATGTGAGCGGCTTTGCCCGCCGCGGCGTTCTCAATCTCACGTTCGATCAGCGATTCCAGCCGTTTGCGGAGATTGATGGGAGCAACCAGCAGCTTGCGGTAATCCGATTTCGCCGAATATCCGGTGAGGAAGTTGAACAGGCCGGAGGCGTCGGCGCCGATTTCGGGATCGCAGGTGAACAAGCCGAGGTCTGTATACAGGTGGGCGGTGACGGCGTTGTAGTTGCCGGTCGAAAGGTGAAGATAGCGGCGGATCACATCGCCTTCACGGCGAACGACCAGCGCGACCTTGCCGTGGATCTTGAGACCGACCAGCCCATACACCACATGGACGCCCTCGCGCTCGAGCGCGCGCGCCCATTCTATATTGCTCTCCTCGTCGAACCGCGCCTTCAGTTCCACCAGCACCGCCACCTGCTTGCCGTTCTTCTGGGCTTCCAGCAGGGCTTCGACAACCGGCGCATTCTTCCCCACGCGGTAGAGCGTCATCTTGATGGCAAGCACATTCGGGTCGCGAGCCGCGGCGCGAAGAAAATCGACGACCGGCTGAAAAGAATCAAACGGGTGGTGCAGCAAAATATCCCCGCGGCGGATCTGCGTGAATATGTCTTCTTCTTCCACCGGCCCAAGAATAGGGGCCGGAATGAAGGGAGGGTCCTTCAACTCCGGCCGCTCCAGCGAGAGCAGGTCACGCAGGCGCCCCAGGCTGAGGGGGCCGGGCATACGATAGATATCGGCATCCTCAATCTCCAGATTCTGGCGCAGAATATCGAGGATGTTCGCCGGCATGCTGTCATCCACGGTGAGCCGCACCACATCTCCGAACCGCCGCTGGCGCACACCTTCTTCCACCGTCTCCAGCAGATCGCCCGCTTCGAGTTCCTGGATGGCGAAATCCGCATTGCGCGTGACGTGGAAGGGGTGCGAATCCACAATCTCCATGCCCGGAAAGAGATGGTGCAGGTTGGCCTCGATCACCTGCTCGATCCAGACAAAGCAGAGCGGCTTCCCATTCGCCTTGGCGTTCTTTTGCAGCGGAAGGAGTTGGGGAAGAGAGTCGGGAACCTTAATGCGCGCGAAATGTTCCTCCCCCCGGCGATCCCTTATAAGGACGGAGAGGTTGAGGCTGAGATTCGAGATGTGGGGAAAGGGCCGGCCCGGGTCGAAGGCCAGCGGAGTAAGAACCGGATAGATGGTGTCGGCGAAGTAGCGGTTGGCGTATTCCTTTTGTGCCTCGCTCAGATGGTGATAGTTAAGAACGCGGATGCCATGCTCGGCCAGACACTCGAAGATGCGCTCCCGGCAATGATGCGCTTTAGTGATCAGGGGCATCATCCGGTGGCGGATGGCGTCCAATTGCTGCCGGGGAGTCATGCCGTCCGGGGTGGATTCGTGGATGCCGGCGTCTACCTGATTCTTCAGTCCAGCCACCCGCACCATGAAGAATTCATCGATGTTGGAGCCGAGAATGGAGAGGAACTTCACACGTTCCAGCAGCGGATTGGATTCATCCTCGGCTTCCTCGAGAACGCGCTGCTGAAACTCGAGCAGGCTCAATTCGCGGTTGAGGTAGAGGGAGGGGTCGTCAAGGTTCGGTTTTCTTTTGCTGATGGTGGATTGCCGCCTGGCGGCATGGGACGCCATTATACTCACCTTCTCGCGTCGCTGTGGCCGGCCGTGAGGGGCGTCATCGCGCGGTGGGATACTCGCAAAGCCGCATTCTAGCACCGAAGACGGGATGGTT
>JADLBG010000551.1 GCA_020847895.1 Bryobacterales bacterium | reverse complement strand
GTTCATTGCGGGCTCTTCCGGTTCTGACCTGAACCCCGTCGTATATACGGACGAAGTCTCCTATTCGACTGATCCAAAACAACCTGCGGCTCGTCCACTTCTCGTTTTAATAAACTCCCGCTAGCGCCGGCGGCCGCAATACCGTCAACTCTCCCGCGACGCGTCCCTTGGTGTCGCCAATCACCCACACCCCGCTTGTGTACAGGAATGCCCTTCCGCTGCCGCGTAACGCTTCGAGCGTGGCGCGCACCGTTTGCTGATCGAGCGCCGCCGAATCCGGTCCCCAAGCCATGGCCGTATGAATCACCGCGTCGGCCCGAGCAGCGCCCGCGACCACGCTTGCCGGATTCCGCAAGTCCCCGGCGACCGGCGTGGCGCCTAGTTTGCGCACCTTCTCCGCCGATTCATCGGACCGCGCCAAGCCGCTCACCGTGTGACCCGCCTTCCTCAAGTACTCCGTGATCACGCCGCCGACATATCCGCTCGCACCAGTGAGAAATACGTTCATCAGCCCCAATCTACCATTCAGCACAATGGCGGCGGGGAAGAAACGGCGCGCAACTGTTCACTCGTCAATCCCAGGCTCTCCCGCGCATGGCGAAACCGCGCCATGCTGGGAAGGTCTTCCTGGCTGCCGCTGCAATGATCGGCCAAATACAACACCTGCGCCAGCACCGAATCGCTCCGCTCCGGCTGATGATGATACTCCACGGCCTCACCCAGACGGTCCGGAAGCCCCCAATGCCGCATCACCTCCCGTCCAGCCGAGCAATGGTCGAATCCACAGAGCAGTACTTCCGCGAACATCGGTTCGCATCCATGATCGAGCAGAGCCGTATACTGTGCCGTGAGCCGGGATGGCAATTTCCACAACGCCAGCCGCCCTATGTCGTGCATCAGCCCGGTCAGGAATGCCTCCTCCGGCTCCACTTTTCGCGTTTGCCGCGCCAGCGACTCCGCTATCCGCGCCACTTCCATGGAATGGCTCCAGAGCGGCCGGATCAGCGGGCTCTGAAACATTGGCCGGAAGGCCGCCGCCGAAAGTACCCGGCAGCACTCCGGAATCCCCATCGCCACCACAGCCTGCCGGATACTCCGGTAGGGCATGGTGGATGCGTAAAGTGGTGAATTGGCCACGCGCAGCACCTCCCCGGCCAGCACAGGGTCCGTGCCCACGATCTGCTCCAATTGAACCGCGCTGGCCATCGGATTCTGGGCCAATTGCATTGCCTTCAACGCCGCCGCCGGAAATACCGGCAGCTTCGAAACCACCGTCTTCACTTCCTCGAGCGAAGCGCGCGGCACCTGCGCCAGTCCTTCCACATGCGCGCTTTCAAAAAAACCGTCGCGCGCCATGCTGCGCAGCTCCTCGATCATTTGTTCGAACCGCGCCACTTCATAAGGCAGGAACTCCCACCGCTCGACGAAGAAACAACTCATCTCGAGTAGTTTCGCCATCTCCTCGCCCGGTGGCGTCCCTGCCGGGGGTTCCTGAGCGGCATATCCCCAAATGTGCTCCAGCAGGCTTGGCAGTAGCGGTTCCACCCGGTTGGCAAAGATATGGTGAGAATCGGCAGCCGCACGCAGGGCGCGCTGCTGCTCCCCCTTCCAGCCGAGCTTCCTGGCCACTTCTACCGCGGTTGCGCCCACCCGGCGGCAATGCGCCTGAATCGCGGGCTCGTCGTAAACCGCCTTCGTTTCTACCGGCGTGGGTTGCGTCCTCATGTTGCGCTTACTGCTCTCATCGGCCAAAGCAGCCGCCTTTAGACGAAACCCGCTCTTCTACTTCGGTACCGGCCGCCCCCCTCGACTCGTATATCCCCTCCGTCGTGGCGATATTTTCCCGCGCTCATCAGACTGAATACGTCTCGTCATGATCCGATCCTAGCGCTCACCGCGCTAAAATTAAGGGTTTGCATGTCCTCCCGGAAGATTATCCTTGCCATTGACGGTCCCGCCGGAGCTGGCAAGAGCACTATTGCCAGACGCCTCGCGCAGCGCCTCGGCTTCCTTTACATCGACACCGGCGCCATGTACCGCGCCATTGCCCTCTGGGCCATCCGCACCAACACCGATCTCGCCGACAGCCATCGCCTCGAGCAACTCTCCCTCGCCGCTGTCATTCATCTTGCCCCGGACGGCTCCGTCCTTCTCAACGGTGAGGACATCACCGCTCTCATCCGCACGCAGCAGTTGTCCGACGCCGCCTCCAAAGTCTCCGCCGTGCCGGCCGTGCGCCGCGCTCTTGTTCAAAAGCAGCGCGAGATGGGCGCACGCCAGAGTGTTGTGATGGAGGGCAGAGACATCGGCACGAACGTGTTCCCCGATGCGGACATCAAGATCTACCTCGATGCGAACCTCGAGGTGAGGGCCGCGCGCCGCCTCCACGACCTTGAAGCCAAGGGAGACCACCGGACCCTCAACGATGTGGTCCGCGAGATTCGCGAACGCGATCAGCGCGACTCCACCCGCGGCGAAGCCCCCCTCCGGCAGGCCATCGACGCCCTCCTCGTCGACACCAGCCACATGGCTATCGAACAGGTCGAGGAGGCCATCCTCAAGATCTACCGCGATCGCACATCGAATGGAAAGGAATTGGGACGTTGAAGCATTTGCTCGTCATGAAATTCGGCGGAACCAGCATGGGCTCTGCCGAAAGGATGCGTGTGGCCGGTTCCATCTGCGCGGAGCAGATGCGGCAGCGGCCCGTTGTGATTGTCGTCTCCGCCATGTCGAAGGTCACCGATCTCCTGCTCGACACGCTCCGCAAGGCGGAAGGCGATGACCGCGCGGGGCTCGATGCCAACCTCGCGCAGTTGGAAGAGCGGCACGTCCAAACCTGCCGCGAACTCCTGCCCGCCGAAAACCACGCCTCCGCGCTCGAAGCAATCCATTCCATCATCGCGGACTTCCGCCGCATTGCCCGGGGAATCATGATGCTCGGCGAACGTCCGCCCCGCTCCGTCGATGAAGCGGTAGCGGTGGGGGAGCGGCTATCCGCCCACCTCGTGGCGGCCCACCTCGAAGCAAGCGGAGTACCCGCCAAACCCGTCAACGCCGCCGAAATTGTCGTTACCGACGCCGTCTTCGGCAACGCCACTCCGCTCATGGGGCCCACCCGTGAGAAGGCCAGGAAAGCCGTCCTGCCGCTCCTCGAGGCCGGAATCCTTCCCGTCGTCACCGGATTCAACGGGGCCACCCTCGACGGCCGCCCCACTACCCTCGGCCGCGGCGGCTCGGACTTCTCCGCCTCCATTCTCGCCGCCGTCCTCCACGCCTCCGACCTCTGGATCTGGACCGATGTCGACGGCATCATGACCGCCGACCCCCGCCTTGTCCCCAACGCAGCCGTCCTCCCGGAGGTCACCTACGCCGAGGCGGCCGAACTGGCCTACAACGGCGCCAAGGTCCTCCATCCGCGGACTCTCGCTCCACTCGCCGCCAAGGGTATTCCCGTATGGAGCAAGAATAGTTTCGCTCTCGATAAGCCCGGAACCAGGATCGCCCCCACCGTGGACGCGCCCCAGGGCCCGCGCGCCGTCACCTCCATGGGCAACGTCGCCCTCGTTTCCGTGGATCCGGCCAATCCGGAATTGAACAGCGTCATGGTGATGTCGCGCGCTCTCGCCGCGCTCGCGCAGGCCAACGCCGAAGTTCTCGCCATGACCAGTTCCAGCTATCGCCAGAACTTCTGCTTCCTCATTCGGCGCGATGAGCTGCCGCACGCCATGGCGAGCCTCGAAACCGCCTTTGCCCTCGAACTCGCCCATGGCTATTTGAAACCCTTCATGGCCGACGAGAACGTCGGCCTGCTCGCCATCGTGGGCGAGGGAATGAAGGGGGCCCCGGGCATGGCCGGGCGGATGTTCACCGCCATCTCGCGCGAAAACGTCAATATCATCGCCATCGCCCAGGGCTCGAGCGAACTGACCATCGCCATCGTCGTCCGCCGCGAAGGGCTCGAGAAAGCCGTCCGCGCCGTCCACGAGGAATGCCGCCTGGGAAAGTAGACCTTGCCGCAACCGCAAGCCGCGTCTCCGGGTTCATTCCTTACAAGCGCCCAGGCCAATCTCCGTTGCGCCGGCCGGAGCGCAGGAAGTATCCTGAACAATTCGGGTATCGAGCCTGGAATCTTCGAGGTGAATGATTTGTACCGATCAGTTCTTGCCGGTTCCCTCCGTGCGGTCCCCGCGCTGGTGTTGACCTCCTTGGCCCTGCTGGCGCCCTCACTTCCCGCCCAGGAAAAGAAAACACAGACCACCGAGCAGGCCCCGGAGTACCTGAAAAAACAAGTCTACATCCGCCGTTTCTCCGCCGGCGCCACCCTTGCCGTCTACGGCTTCAAGCCCATGATCGACGGCGCCACCACCAACGACACCACTACTCCTCCCGTCATCAGCGACCTGAGTTCGAAAGGGACCGACCCCTTCGGACACCGCTTCGGCGGCGGCATCACGGCGCAGTTCATGGTCAAGCCCAAGTACGGCATCGTGGCCACCGGCATCTACCACAAGATCAGTTTCCAGAACATCAAGGACAACATCGAAGGCATCGATAACCCGAACACGACCGCGGACGAAAGGACGTTCATTACCGATACCTCAGACACGTCAGCCCGCCTGATCGATTTCTCTCTGCTCCTCCGGCGCTATGACAAAGACCGCTTCACCAAGGGAGCCCGCTGGTTTTTCGAAGGCGGCGGAGCCGTGCGCCACGTCAGCAATCTCCGCACCAGCACCTCTACGATCCTGAACGGCACCGAGTCCTGCTGCAAGACGACTCCTGTCCCCGTCGCCCACAAGAACGCCCGCGGAGTGGTCGGCGGCATCGGAGCCCAGTTTGTGGATGACTTCGGCATCCACCTCGTTCCCGAGGTCCGCTACACGCGCTGGCTCGACCGCAGCTTCGATTCCTTCGCCACCAAATCGCGCCGCGACCAGATCGAGGCGATGGTTTCCATTACCTTTTAATCCCTGATTGCTCGCGAGTCTGCGACGAGCAGCTACGCCGCGGTTCCATAGAACAAGTCAATATCCACCCAGCCGAGCAGCGCGCGCGCTTTTCCCATGCCCGTGCCCGAGACGCCGCTCAGCGTGCCCGCCCCCGGATCATACCGGCTCACGCCGAAATCTCCATCGAATCCGGACGCGCCCTGCCCCCAATCCCCTGTTCTCCAGATGCGGCCCTCCGAGTGCTCCCACGAAGTGCTGTAAATGACGCCGACGTGAGCTGTGCTCTGATCGCGCACCGGTCCTTTGCACACGACGTAAATGTCGCCCGGCAGCGGAAGCGCATGCCCGTCAAAGTCCGTCCAGCCTGGAGTGGTTCGCGGCGGAAACCCGGGAATCTTTCACGCTGCGTCCTCCCGGACAAATGGCCGGCCGAGTGCGATACGCTGAGAGGTTTACCCACTATGCACCGCATCTACGTTTGCTCCATTGTCTTGCTGGGAGTGGCGCTGAGTCCGGCCTGCCGCCGCGTAAAGACAGAGAAGGCCCGCTACGAGGTTCCGCCGGGGTTCACCCTCGAAGTGGCCGCCAAGCCGGAAATGACCGGGTCGCTCATCGCCATGACTTTCGACAGCCTGGGCCGTCCCGTAGTCTCCAAGGAGCAGTTGCACCCCACCATCCTCATCGATAAGGACGGCGACGGTGTATTCGAAACCGAAAAGGCATTCTCCGAAAAGATTACCCATGCCCAGGGAATGTGGTTCGACGGACGCACCCTCTACGCGATTGGCAAGGATGTCAAGGAAGGGCAGGCGGGCTTGTACCGGATGGAGGACAGGGACGGCGACGATGCGGCCGACACATTCGACCTGGTGAGCAAGTTCGAACGGACCATGGGTGAACACGGGCCGCACGCCATACGCCGCGCGCCGGATGGGTCAGTCATGGTGATGCTGGGGAACCACACCGGCGTTTTCCCCGAGCAGATCGACCCCCTCTCGCCTCTGAAGAACTACAACGAGGCACAACTGCTCGAGCGGTATTGGGACGCGCGCGGGCATGCCAAAGGAATCCTCGCCCCCGGTGGCGTGCTCACCCGTTGGAACCAGGGTTCCAACTCCTTCACCCTCGTTTTCGGCGGAATGCGCAATACCTATGACTTTGCGTTCAACCGGGAAGCGGAGATCTTCGCATTCGATTCCGACATGGAATGGGATATCAACCTGCCCTGGTACCGGCCTGTGCGAACCCTCCATGCCATCCCAGGCGCTGATTTCGGATGGCGAAGCGGATCGGGGAAACTCCCGGCTGATTTCATCGACACGTTGCCGCCGCTGTTCGAGGCGGGCCGCGGGTCCCCCGTAGGCGTCGAGTTCTACCATCACACGGCATACCCGCAGACGTACTTCGATGCCTTCCTCGAGGGCGATTGGTCCCGAGGCCGGATTCTGATCTCACACCCCGTAAGGTCTGGAGCCTCCTACCGCCTGGTGTCCGAACCCCAGGAATTTGTGCACGGCGAACCACTGAATGTAACCGATCTCGAGGTGGGCCCCGACGGATTTGTGTACTTCACCATGGGAGGCCGCGGCACCAACGGCGGGCTATACCGTATCCGCTACACGCGGGGATGGTGGGAGAAGGTGTTTGCCCGCTCCCCGGAGAAGGGAATTCTGGCGGTGGTCCGTCAGCCGCAGCCGCTCTCGAGTTGGGGGCACGCCGCGTTGCTGAAGGCGAAGACCTCGCTCGGAGCGGAGTGGGGCAGGCAATTGGACGAACTGGCCAAGGATACGCGCGCCGCCACCGATGACCGTGTTCAGGCGGCGCTGATTCTCCAACGGTTGGGCCCGGCCCCCTCCGCTGAGTTGTTGAAGCGCCTGGCCGAAGACCGGGACACGAACATTCGCGCCGTGGCGGTTTATCTTTCGGGAATGCGGAACTCCGCCGAGGCGAAGGCCGTGGCCGCGGGGGCTCTCAAGGATTCCGATCCCTTCGTACGCCGCCGCGCCGCCGAGGCGCTGGTGCGTCAGGGACTGAGTCCTGACAACTCCGAGTGGGCGCCCGCGGAGAACCTGCTGGCATTATTGGATGATCCGGACCGTTTTGTCCGTTATTCCGCTCGGATCGCGCTCGAACGCGTGGCGCGGACGAAATGGCGGGATGCGGCGCTGAAGTTGGATGGACCCTACGGCAGCGTCGAGGCTCTGGTGGCCTTGGCACGAACGGCCCAATCGGATTCCGATCTTCAGCCGGTCCTCGAGCGTGAACTGGCAATGCTGAAGTCAGGCACCCGCGCCGCCGATCAGGAAATCCGGTTTTTGCGGGCTGTCCAACTCACGGCAATCGCCTATAAGGAAGGGCTGCCGGAGGGTGCGCGCAAAGAGATTCATGCCGCCCTGATCACGCGTTTTCCGTCCTCCGGAGACCGCCTCAATATGGAATACGCGCGCCTGCTCGCCTACTGCGGCCGGCCCGAGGCCATTGGCAGGATTCTCGGAGCCATCCGTGAAGACGAAGAAAATCCTCAGATGCAGATGCACTACGTCTACTGCCTGCGAACCATAAAGAACGGATGGACCAAGGACCAGAAGCTCAAGCTCATGAACTGGTTCCCGAAGGCCGCCAGGTGGCGCGGCGGGGCCAGTTTCACCGGATATATCAACTTCATGTTCGATTCATCCCTCCAGTTCTTCGATGAGGACGAGAAAAAGATGGCCTATGCGCGCGTGCCCGAGTTCGCTCCAATCGAGGAGGGTGCGAAGAATGACCGGGAAGGCCGTCCGAGCGTAGTCGCCCGCCAGAAGGGCGTCCAGGCGTACAGCCCGCGGGAGATTTTTGAGTACCAGATGTTTGATCCCATGACTTCGAAGGCGAAACCCGAGGAGGGACGAAAGG
>JADLBG010000550.1 GCA_020847895.1 Bryobacterales bacterium | reverse complement strand
CCAATCGCCGGCGGAATCCCGCCACAATTCACGGAAGCGCAGGCGGCCAATGGAAAGACAGCCTACAACGCCGCGTGTGCGGTGTGTCATGGAAGCAACCTGAGAAATGGCGCTTACGGTACACCGCTCGCGGGCGAGTATTTCAAAGGCAAGTGGTCTCACCGCAGCGTCCGCGCGCTATTCGATCGCGTCCGTAAGACGATGCCTCCCTCGCAACCGGGGTCGCTGGCAACCGGCGCTTACACCGATATCATTGCCTATATCCTGCAAGTCAACGGATCCAAGGCCGGGGCCACTCCCCTCGACGCCACGGGCGAAGGTTCCGGCAAGATGGCGATCGAATAGGGTCGTTCCATTATGGGCGCGGCCTGCGCGCCGTCTCCCGCCGGCGCTTTTGTTGTAGAATCTACCGCAAGATGACCATGATTCGCGCTTTTACTTTTTTTCTCTCGATCCATCTTGCGCTGCTTGGCGCGGAACCCTATAAACCGAAACGCATCAACAAGGCGATTGAGCTGCTCGAGCAGGGCCAGCCGATCTACTACGCAACCACCAGCGGGGGCGGCTACGAAGAGGGCCGGAAACTCGCCAAGACGTGGGCTGACTACATCAACTACGAAATGGAACACGGCGCCTTCGACATCAGCGCGCTGCGGGCCTTCATGAAAGGGTTGGTGGACGCGGGGCCCACTAAGAGCGGCCATCGGACACCCGCCGTGATTGTGACGCTGCCGGTGGTGGTCTCCGATGAAGCGACGGTGCGGGCGAATGCGTGGATGATTCAGCAGGTGCTGGGCACGGGTGTACACGGGATTCTGATGTGTCATGCGCGATCGCCCGAGGGAGTGCGGGCATTCGTCGAGGCCGTGCGCTATCCGTTTCAGAACGCGGCGCCGGGTTTGGGGGAAGGCACTCGCGGCAGCGGCAGCCAGGGCTACGCGTCGCAGATCTGGGGAATCTCCGGCGAGCAGTATATCCGCGTGGCCGATACGTGGCCGTTGAATCCCAAGGGCGAGATTCTGCTGGGCCTCAAGGTGGAGGACCGTTTCGCGGTCGCCAACGTGGCGCGTTCCGTGGCCGTCCCCGGCATTGCCTTTGCGGAGTGGGGCCCGGGCGACATGTCGTGGTCGCTCAAACTTACGGTGGATCACACCAAGCCATACCCGCCGGCCATGCTCGAGATGAGGGGGAAGGTGTTCCAGGCAGTCAAGGCGAACAAGAAGTTCTTCCTCGACGGCGTGCGCCTGCCTACAATCCAGGCGAATCTGAAGGAGGGAATCATGATCGGCTCGGGAGACGAAGCCACGGCGAACGCCGGGAGGCGGCTCACCAAGCGCGCAATGCCGTGGTAGCGCCGGCGATGGGCCGGCGCGAGTTGCTCTCCCTGTTCGCGTGGCCTATGGTTGGCGGCGCCGCACAAAAAGACACTCGCCATCTGGTTGCTACCCCCGAAGGCCGCGCGGAATACCTGCGCGGCATGCTGCGGGCGTTGTGTACGGAAATCGGCCCGAGACCATCCGGGAGCAAAGGATACGACGCCGGCGTAGCGATTATCCGGCGCGAACTCGAGCGCTGTCTGCCTGCGGTTTCGCTGGACACGCTCGAGTTTCGAAGGTGGGTGGCGGTGGGCGAGCCGCTTTTCCAGGTGGGAGACCGGCGGCTCGAAACGTATGTGGCCGATAACAGCCCGGACACGCCGGAGAACGGGATTCGCGGCTTGCTCAGGAAGAACGGCCAGTATGAAGTAGTGGATCAGGAATCGGGAGCCGTGCTCGCGCGGGCCGGTATCAGCGAGTTCGGCCGCGCGATTGTGTCGAGCCACTCGGGCAAGGACGGCGTTCCCCTATTCAATCTCGGCAGGCAGGATGTGGAGACGCTGGACCGCGCGGCGAGGGAGAATCTGCCGGTGCAAGCGCGGGCGCGGGTGAAGTGGATTCCCGGTGCCAGGACCAGCAGCGTAGCTGGGACGCTGCCCGGGGATTCGAAGGACGAAATCATGGTGGTGGCGCACGCGGACACAAAGTACAATACGCCCGGCGCCAACGATAACACCGCGTCTCTCGTCACCATGCTCATGCTGGCTCATGCCGTGTCCGGCGCCCGCCCCCGAAAGACGCTGAGTTTTCTGGCGACGGCGGGGGAGGAGCTTTCGTACTTGGGCGCGCGGCACTACGCGCAGACGCGAAAAAACCGCGGCACACTCGGCGATATCCGGATTTGCGTGAATCTGGACTCCTTGACCTACGGGCCGAATCTACAGATCAACACCACCGACGGCAAACTGGCGCAAACGATTCTCGACATCCATCGTGATCTTGGCATTCACACCGAGCCGAAAGTGTTCCAGCGCGATGACACGATGGACTCAGCGCCGTTTCTCGCGGCGGGCGCCAGGACCGTTCACCTCAACAGCCGGGGCGATGATGCCCGCACGCTGCCGCTGTGGCACCGGCCGGAAGATCGCGCCGAAACAGTGAAACCGGAGTTCGTCGAGAGCAGTTTCCTGGTGCTCCGGGAGTTGATCGGGCGGCTCCTCAGAGTCTGATCTCCCACCCCTTCCGGAATGTGGGCCTGATCCATCGGGATGCGTCCTTGTTGTTCGAGAACCGCATCCCGGCGTTGTCCCACAGCAGTTTGCCCTGATAGTGAGCAGCCACCGCGCCAAGCACCACCCAGGCCGTGAACGGGCCGGCGATGCTGAAGTTCGAGCAGGCGGGCGCGCCGCCTTTACAGGCGCGGATCCAATCGTGCGTGTGAGCGGAAATGTCCCAGTTGGCGGCGTTGTCGCCGGCGCTGGGGCCGGGCGAGCGAGCGAGGTAGGGGTTCGGGAGCTTGTATTCCGCCCAGCGGGAACCGGGAAGCAGGCCGACGCCTTCGCCTCGCCCGCTGGCGCCCAGATAGCCTTTCGAGCCTACGAAGATGCAGTTGTAACCGCTGCTATGCTGTCCGCCGCCGGCGGCGCTTCCAGCGAAGCTGGGACCGACCAGCGGACCCGTGCCCGGGGTCTTGCGCGCCTCGGTAGCGCTCATTCCCGGTGGAAGGTAGGCATCCCCTTCGACGTTGTCCTCCCAGTAGACGGTGACTGGTGGCATGCTTCCGCGTGCGCCAAATTCATACTTGACGGCGCTTTTTTTCGGGTAGGTAATGGGGCTGGTCCCCTCCTGTTTGATCACCTCGACGCTGATGAGGCTCTCCAGGCTCAGTTGCAGGGCCCAGTTGGCGGGACCCAGGACGTGTACACCCCAGTCGCCAAAGTGGCCGGTGCCGAAATCAAAAAAGCCTCGCCAGACGAAAGGACAATAGAACCCGGCGTAAGCGCGCCGCACTTCCGCCGGCGTCATCGCCCCGGCGTAGGGCGCGATGAGCGCCTTGTAGTCGCCGTCGCCGGCGGAGTAGGGACGCCAGGCCGCGCCGCCCAGCCATAAATCCCAGTCCAGCGTATCCGGAACCGGGGTTGGGGGCGGCGCCTTCCGCATCCCCAGGGGCCATTCGGGTCTGCCTGACCAGGCATGCACCTCTGTCACATCGCCGATCTCGCCCGACCAGATGATCTCGCAGGCCACCCGCGTCGCATCATGCGAGTAACCCTGGTTTCCCATCTGCGTGGCGACCTTCGAATATCTGGCGGCCGCATCTCTCAGCAGGAGCGCTTCCCAGGTGGTGCGCGTCAGAGGCTTTTCGAGGTAGACGTGCTTGCCGGATTGCATGCACGCCAGGGCGCAGGTGGCGTGCATGTGGTCCGCGGTGGTGATGACCACGGCGTCGATCTCCTTCGCCTGCCTGTCCAGCATCCGCCGGTAGTCCTTGTACCTGGCGGCTTTCGGCCACGCGGCGAAGCCCGGCGCGCCGCGGGTGAAATCGACGTCGGCGAGGGCAACCACGTTCTCGACTCCCGCCGCGGCGCCGCGCAGGTCCACCAACCCCCGGCCGCCCGCGCCGATCGCCGCCAGGTTCAGCTTCTCATTCGGGGATTTGTAGCCAAGCTGCGTCAGCGCGGGTACGCTGCCGAAGCCGCCCGCCGGAACCGCACCGGCAAGCAGCGCTCCGAAGAAGAAATGCCGTCTGGAAATACCGTTTTCCGGCATATAGCTTTCCTTTCCCGCCGCATCGCGCTTCAGGCGAAATACGGGGCCATGTTATCCCAACAGCGTTTCGCGGCTGCCAGGCCGTCATAATCCGGCTGGTTGAAGATCTGGGCGCTGACCTCGAGCAGCAATGGCCCCTGGTAGTGGATTTCGCCGAGGACTTGCGCGTACTCCTTGTAATTGATCTCGCCCGAATCACCCGGCAGCAGGAAACGGAACTTTTCCGCATTTCCAGTGCTGTCTTTTACGTGATGCAACACGGTGCGGCTCGCCAGTTGCCGTAACGTCTCGCCCAGGCCCAGCCGCTGCAGATGGTAGTGGCTGTAATCGAACAGGTTCCCGATCCAAGGGCTCTTCACCTGATCCAGGAGCCACAGCACTTTCTCGGGCCTGTCCAGGGCGGTGCCCACATGTCCTTCGATGGCAAGCACCGTTCTGAGTGGTTCCAGAGTCTTCGCCCACTCGCCCAGTTCATCAGCCATCTTGTGCCTGGTCTCTTCCCACTTCTCCGGCCTGCCGCCCACCGGGGTCTCGATCACGGCCGGCGCTCCGGGCGACAGTTCATGCGCAACGGCCGCCGCGGCGCGTAGATGATCCAGGTTGCTTCCGCGGCTTTCCTCCGGCCCCGCCAGCCGCAAGCTCTCCTGAACCGAGGACAGCACCAGCCCGAGGCCGCCGATCTGCTTCCGGATCTCGGCGCGGTCCGTCGTGCTCAACAGCTTCGGCTCGGTGTCCCAGGTTGGCATCAACGTCAGGCTCACGGCCTTGTAGCCGATCGCGGCGATGTGGCGGATCGCTTCACGAACGGGAAGTTTCTTCATGCCGTACTGCTTGAAGCCAAGCAGCGGCTTGCGGGTCCGCGCCCAAGCGGTGGAGGGGCCTCCCAACAAGGCGATGGCGCCTCCGCCCGAGAGCGCAAAGTTCAGGTTCCGCCGTGTCATCGGGACTCTCCTCCCATGGATCTCCCTCAGCAGGAGTATACTCCCGTGGACAGAGCGACGGCCGGACGCCGTACTGTCCAATCACTTCTTCTTGCGCCAGAAATAGTAGATGGGCACGCCTGCCGCCATGATTCCCATCCCGGCGATCGACGACGCGGGCCGGGCGGCGAGCGTCGTCACCACGAACCACGCGGCAAACGCAACAAACAGGAGCGGCGCCCAAGGGTATCCCCACACTCGATAGGGGCGCTCCCATTCGGGATGTTTGCGGCGCAGGACGATCAGGCCCAGCACGGTCAGCGCGTGAATGATCCAGGCGATGAACAGGACGTAGGAGATCAGCGTGACGTAGGAACCCGTGGCGGCCAGGAAACTTGCCCAGAGGCCCTGCGTGAGAATGGATGCGGACGGCGTCAGGAACCTGGGGTGGATTTCGCTCAGCTTGCGGAAAAAGAGTCCATCGCGCGCCTGGGTGAAGTAGACGCGCGGCGATGTCATGATGGCGCCGTTGGCCGCTCCGGTGGTGGAAAGCAGAATCGTCAGAGTGACGATGGCGGCTCCAAGCGGCCCGATGGTTTGTTCGGCGGACGCGGCCGCGACGCGCTCGCTGGCCGCGATCACGCCGATGGGGAGCACGTGAAAGTAGGCGATGTTCACAACCAGATAGACGGCCATTACGGCGACGACGCCGATGACGAGCGACCATAGAAGGTTGCGGCGGGGGTGGATCACTTCGCCGGCGACGAAGGCGATATAGTGCCAGCCGTCATAGGCGAGGAACGCGCCGAGCATGGCTGAACTCAATGCCGTCGAGGAGAGGCTCTCCGGCATGCTCCAGTGAAGCGAGGAGGAGCCATGGAAGAAGAAGGCGCCGAGAACGAGAAGCGCGAGGCCTGCCAGCTTGAAGAACGTGAACAGATTCTGCACCAGCGCGCCCTGGCGCACGCCCAGGTAGTTGACCGCCGATAGCATGAAGATGAGCGCCACGGGCGCCCAGCGCATCAATCCGGGGATTCCCGGCAGCAGGTAGGAAAGATAGGTGGCGCAGACAACGGAGACCGCGGCGATCGATCCGGAATTGATGATGAGGAAAAATACCCAGCCGGTGATGAACGCCGGCAGCGGACCATACGCCTCGCGCAGGTAGACATACTGCCCGCCGGAATGCGGCAGCATCGCGCCGAGTTCCGCGTAGGCGAGCGCGCCGAATAACGAGATCAGACCGGTGACCACCCAGATGATCAGGATCAGCGGGATGGAGGGGACCTCCCTGGCGATGTTGGCGGGAATGATGAAGATGGCGCCTCCGACCATCGTTCCGATTACGGTTGTGGTGGCGTCGAGCAGCCCGAGCCTCCGCGGCAGGTCTTCAACTCCGTGGACAGACATTAGCCCGTCATCATCTCAAATTTCCCGGGCTGATGAGCCCGGCGTTGTTTCGATACGGAGTATACTCATGGTCTTGCCATGAATCTCTTTTCACAGACCTGGCGCGCCACGACAGTCCTGGCGCTGCTGCCGGCCGCCGCCGGCATGGCTGGGGATTGGCTCACCTTCGCCCACGGCCCCCAGCGGGATGGCTGGGCTTTCGAGGAAACGGCGCTGGCGCCCGGCAACGTATCGAATCTCGGCTTGAAATGGAAGGCGAAGCTCAACAACGCGTCCTATAGCCTGTCTGCCTTGACGGCTCCGGTGGCGGCCGGCGACATCTCGACAACTCGCGGGCCGCGTTCCGTAGTCTACGTGGCCGGTATCGGCGGCGCCGTATTCGCCCTGGATGCGGAAACGGGCGAGGAATTGTGGACCCATCAATTCAAGTACGTCGTGCTGCCCGGCAAAGGCGGATACCAGGGCACGTTCCTGTGCCCCAACGGCATTACCGCGACGCCGGTCATCGACAAGAGCGCCAACCGGTTGTACGTGATCGCGGGCGACGGGGCGCTCTACGGGCTCGATCTCGGCAGCGGCCGGGTGCGCTACGGTCCGGTGCAGTTCGTGGCGCCGTACTCCAAGAACTGGAGCCTCAACCTGGTGGATGGAACCATCTACACCGTGCTGGCCCAGGGCTGCGGAAACGGAATCTCGGGATTTTACGCGGTTGATGTCAAGGATGCGCATCATCCGGTGGTGCGCCAGATGCTGCTTTCCAACACCAACACGGCGGGAATCTGGGGAAGAGGCGGAGCGGTCATCGGCACGAACGGACGTGTGTATGGCGGGACAGCCGACGGCTTTTTCGATCCCATCGCCGGAGACTACTCGAACACGGTTGCGGCTGTGTCAGTGGGCGAGTTGAACCTGGTGGATTACTATCTGCCGCCCAACTGGCAGTATTTGCGGAAGAAGGATTTCGACCTGGGCTCGGCGAGTCCGGTGTACTTCGGCTGGCGCAACCGCAACCTGGTGGCGCACGGCGCCAAGGAAGGCGTGGTCACCCTTCTCGATGCGGACAAACTGGGAGGCGCCGATCACCAGACGCCGCTATACGTGTCACCCAGGCTGGGCAATGATAAAGCGGTCTGCTGCGAAGGCCTGGGGATTTGGGGCGGCCTTTCCACTGCCCGGGATGAGACCGGGCAGACCTGGTTGTATGTGCCCATGGGAGGCCCGCCCGCCGCGGCGGGGCCGAAGTATCCCATCACCAACGGCGCCAATCCGCACGGCAGCGTGATGGCGTTCAAGGTGGTGGCCGATCCGCGCACGCACAATCCCGTGTTGGAGCCGGCGTGGATTTCCGGCGATTTCGATCTTCCCGACGGAGTGGTGATCGCGAACGGGGTCGTGTTTGCGCTGTCCACCGGTGAGAACGCGGTGCAGAAGGGCGGCGAGGCGCGGCGGCTCGAAAACACGCACCCGGCCGTGCTCAAGGCGCTCGATGCCTGGACCGGGAAGGAATTGTACAACAGCGGAGACGCCATGACTTCCTGGGTACATTTCACCGGGCTGGCGGTGTCCAACGGGAAGGTGTTCGCCGTGGATCATGACTCGAACGTGTACTGCTTCGGGCTGCCTAAATGAGTGGCGGCAGGGCAGCCAGAACCTTCCTCGCTTTGACGGAAGGCCGGCGGCTCATGCAAGCGTGAAGATTCGGGCGAGCGCGGAAGGCGTTTCTTCCCCGTGATCGTCAATTTCCAGCGGGGACACGTGCCGCGACATCCGCCGTTACCCGCCGCGCGGCGGCCTCGAGGCGGCCGGATACCTGAGAGCGTAGTTCCGCCCGCTGCTTCTGATCGAAGCGGAGCTGGTCGCGTTTGACGAACCGGAATTCGCCGGTGTCCCACGGGCACGCCATGATTGTCCCTCTGGCGTGCGCGTCCGGTCCCAGCAGCAGGTGGCCTAGTTCGTGAGCCATGATGTAGCCCAACAGCAGGGGCAAGGGGATATCGTAAAGTTCCCTGGCTGCCCGTTCCACCCGGTCGTAGAGCACCGTCGCCAGGTAGCGATACGCGTTCTTCTCTCCTGGATAGACAAACCCGAGCTTTGCCGACCCGGACCGGACCAGCCCGTCAGAAAGCTCCTTCGGCAGCAGCCGGACAGACACTTCCGCCGGCGTGGCCCTGGGGCGGAAGGCGTTGCCCTCGCCAGGCCTGGCGACGGAAGCCGTCTGACGGACCCATTTCAATTCCACTCCCGTCCCGGCGTAGAGGTGGTGAACAATGCCGGTAGCCTGGTTGAGAATGCCGTCCGGGACCCCCGCCAGGTTGTAAAGATGAACGGTGACGGTGGGAGGTTCGGCGTCATGCGCGAATGCGGGCAACATCGTCAAAAACAACCAGAAGGCGCTTTGTGTCATGTCCGCACTCTGGGGCCGTGCGGCGGCTACCTCCATGGGCGCAGTCTCGGAAATGCCTCATCATGAAATTTTTCGACCTCGGCGGCTAACAGTCAGAAGATAAAGGAGTAACCGGCATTTCTCATCCAGTGTCATGAGCACAGAAGCGCGTGTTATAATCGATCGTTTTCACTGATTCGGGGAATTCGCGCGTGTCCCAGACCGGTCCGCAAGAGCCTGTGATTCGTTTCGGGGTTTTCGAACTGAATCCCGAGTTGGCCGAGTTGCGCAAAAGCGGGATCCGCCTGAAACTGGCCGAACAACCGTTCCGTATTCTTCACCACCTGGTTTGCCGGCCGGGCGAGATCGTCACCCGGGAAGAACTCCGCAACCTGCTGTGGAGCGAAGACACCTTCGTCGACTTCGACCATGGCTTGAACGCCGCCATCAACAAGATCCGCGAGGCGCTGGGGGATTCGGCGGCAACGCCGCGCTAT
>JADLBG010000549.1 GCA_020847895.1 Bryobacterales bacterium | reverse complement strand
TAGAGTGCGGCCGAGACAAGAAAGGCCTTCCAGCTAAACATAAACAGGGCGGCCACGGCCCCGATGTGGAAGAGGACCAGCACGATGGTGGTGGTCCAGTTCATCTTTTGCCGGTTGGAAATGTCGATGACGTCAGTGCTCACTAGGTCTCCTGAGAGTAGCGATCTTTATTTAAGCTAACAGGGACCGTGCCAATGTTTTGTAAGAGTTATGTAATTTCGAAGGCTGTACACCCGAGGTAGGGTATTTTGGGAGGAAGCCGTAAGGCTTCCCCTGGACTGGCAGCGCGGGTTGACGCAGTTGCGATGTGGGCGATTTCCCTCAGATCAGGCGGCGAGTTCGGTGGACCGCTGGCAGATATTATCGATTGCCTCGTCGACTTCCTGCATTTCGAGGTCGATCACCTCGCGCTGTACGATTCGTCCCTCCACCGCCCTTCCAAAAGATTCGTCTCCTTGGATGCTCCTGATCAGCGCCAGTGTTTCGAGAAACGCCACGCTCTTGTCGAGTCGTCGTTCTATCAGTGGCATAAGCTCCCGCTTCCGGAGTGAGCACGTTCCGTGCCATATCCCTACCTTAGAGATATCGGCGGGAGGACAATGTTTCGATAATGCGGCGGGCGGATTCCGATGGCTCGCCAGTATCACCGCGGATCACAAGATCGGGGGCGAGCGGGGGTTCGTAAGGGTCCTGAAGACCTGGGACGTGGCGCGCCTCGCCTTGCCGCGCGTGACGGTAGATCCCCTTCGGGTCCCGTGACATGCAGACCTCGAGCGGGCACTCGACATAGACCTCGAGGAACCTGGGGATTTGCCGTCTGGCTTCTTCGCGATACGCCCGGCGGTTGGCGGTGGCGTCGAAGATGACCGGCACACCGTGACGGATGAGCAGAGCGCCCACCCAGGCCATCTGCCGGTAGAAGGCTTCGCGCTCCTGCTCGTCGTAACGGGGATAAGGGGTGAAGACCGGGCGGAGGGCATCGGATTCGAGGACGGCGGCATCCACACCGCGGGCGGCGAGTTCCGTCCGGAGGGAGACGACGAGCGTCGATTTGCCCGAGGCGGGCAGCCCCGTGACCCACACGGCGAAGGCTTCCTTACGCTCCACAGTAGCGGTTCACCTCAGCGGGATGGAAGCTGTCCGCATCGAGCACGGCAAGCACGAAGGAGAGCAGTTTGCGGCGGACGGAATCGGACAGCGCCGGGTACCAAAGCGGGCTGGCGATGACGAGCCCGCGGAAGGCGAAGAAGGGGGCCGCCGCGCGGAGGATTTCGCTGTCTCCGCTTTCCTCGACGTAACGCTCCCAGAAGCGGCGGAAGAGGGTGGCGAAACTCCCTTCGAGTCGTCCGCTTCGCTGGAGGGAGAAGAAGAGGTAGTTCATGGTGAGCGAGGTGACGTCGTCGGCCGGGTCGCCGAATTCTCCGCGCGAGCGGTCGAGGAGAGAGAAGTCGGATCCGGAGCGAAACAGGATGTTCCAGGGATGAAAATCTCCGTGAACCTGGCGGAGGCGGTGGGTAAGCGGCTTCAGTTTCCAACGCCAGCGCACGCAGTGATGCTCGATCTGCTCGAGGAGGGTGGACGGGATGAGCGGGTGGGGAGGATAGGAGTCGGTGAGGCCCATGATGCACTCCCCGTGGCCGACCAGTTCGCGGATGCGCCTGTGGTACAGATCAGGATTGTTTCCCGGGCCGCGATGGATCTCGACGAGATAGTCACAGAGGGCATCGGCGCGCTCGAGGTCGAGACGGGTGAGCGAGTCGGTGGAGCGCAGGCGTTCCAGGTCCAGGACGTAGCCCTCCCCCTCCGCGTAGCCGGTCAAAAGAAACGGCTCCTCGATGCGTCCCAGCGAGAGGAGGGCGCCATCGGACTGGAAGGCTCCCACGTCGAGGGACGGGACATGGCGGGGAAGGCGGTTGAAGGCCTGATGCTCCCATAACAGGATCTGCGCCCGGTCCGGCATATGTTCGTGGCCGAAGGGGGCGGGAGTGATGGTGTGAAGGACCGCGGTGCGCCGCGCGCCGCCGGCCTCGAAATCGACGCGGATCGGGGTACCGTAGCCGTAGCCCTTCACGTCCTGCTCGCGCGGTTCGGTTCCGAGCGGCGCCATGCCCAGCACGGTTACGGGGGTCCGGAGGAGCGAAGCGAGGTACCGCTCCAGGTTATCGAGTTTCAGGTCTGGCATGATTCATATGGTGACTGGGGCTCCGCGGAGCGTGAAACGCTCGTCGAGAGCTTTCAGCTTTTCAGTGATTCCGGTGTATTCGAGTTCGCTCATCGGCACCATTGCCGCGCCGACGAAGCCCTGGCGCCGCATTTCCATGGACTTGTCGGCCACGTGACCGCGGACGGTATCCCAGAAGGGGTGAGCGAACGCATCGATGTGCTCCGTCAACTTCCCATTGTGCACACAGAAGCCGGTACAGGAGACAACGGGTGGTCCGTCGAAGTAGCTGATGCCGGTGTTGAGGGGCACGGGCATGAGCGGCATGTGGTGTGAACCGCGCATGCCGCCGGCGACGAAGTGGCCGATGGCGTAGGGCGCGAGAATCTCGCCGGTGGCGGGGAAGTTCATCTGTACGCGCACGAGCATGACGGGGTCGTCCTTGCCGGTGTACTTGCCGGCGATGTTGTGGAGGCGCGAGGTGGCGACGGCGGCTGCCTGTTCGCCGGACGCCCTTGACCAGATGGACTCGATGACGTAGCGTTCCGGGTCGCGCAGGAGCGTCGCGATATCATACAACTGCTCGGGAGCGTTCAATTCGATGATGCGGTCACAGGTGGTGCAGTTGACGTCCATGATGACGAAGCGGAAGCCTTTCGACATTTTGGGCGAGAGCAGGAGGCCCGGTGTGTTCATGGGGTCGGCGAAGGCGAGGTAGAGGGGGAGGTTGTAGGCTCCGGGGTCGGTCTTGTCGGCGGCGAAGAAGAGGAAAGGCTCGTTGGGCCGCTCCTCGAACTCGATTTCGGCGACGGCGGGGCCCATTCCCTTGACGTTGCCGGAGAAGGAGTCCACCAGCAGGTCCTGACCGGCTCCGTAGAGTCCGTCGGCGCGCGCGGTGGCGGCTCCCTCGAGGAAGGCATTCCAGGCGAGCCGATGAATATCCGTGTCGCCGGCGCCTTTGGAATGCACCATGAGGATGGCGATGTCGTCGCCGGTGTGGCTGATGAAGTGGTCACGGAGGAGCGGCTGCCCGTGATTCCGGATGTAGCCGCGGACAGTTTCTTCGAGATGGGCGGAAGGAGCGACGTGCCCACCGATGGAGCCGATGTCGGCCTTGATCACACTGAGCGTGGTTTTCATTGAATCATCTCCCGCTCATTCCCGGAGCATG
>JADLBG010000548.1 GCA_020847895.1 Bryobacterales bacterium | reverse complement strand
GACCTACGAATTGCCGGCGGGAACCGAGATATCCATCCGCACGGGAGAAACCATTGATTCCCGAAAGACCTCGGAAGGGCAGACGTATGCGGCGGAGGTAACGAAGAACATCGCGGATGCAAGCGGGGCCGTGGTGATTCCGCGAGGTTCGGACGCGAAGATTGTCATCCGCTCGGCTTCGCAAGGCGGGCGCATCACGGGAGCATCGGACCTGGTGCTCGATTTGGAATCAGTCACGGTGAACGGCAAGGCGTACCGTGTGGACACATCTGATATACAGCAAAAAGGGAAATCCGGATTGGGCGGAAACAAGCGCACGGCGGAGTATGTCGGCGGCGGAGCGGCCATAGGCGCAATTATCGGCGCCATCGCCGGACACGGCAAAGGGGCGGCGATCGGCGCCGCATCCGGCGCCGCTGCAGGCGCCGCGGGACAGTTGATCACCCGCGGGAAAGCGATTCAGATCCCGGCGGAGTCGGTGCTCACCTTCCGGCTGGACGCGCCGCTGCATGTGAGCGAGGGGCGGCCATAATCGCGGATGTGTAAACTGTGCCTCAGCGGGATCCAGCGCCCTATATTTACTAAGCATTTCAACCGATAGTTGGGGGTATGCGATGGTGTCTGCTCGTCATCCTCATGATGCTGCCCCTGATTGCCGCATCGCAAACGGCGCGTGTTGCCAAATGGACGATCCTGCCGCTCGCGCATCCTGACGCCAAACTGCTGATCGGCGTGGACTGGCGCAGGGTGCAGGACTCGCCGCTCGGCCCACTGGTTCTGCAACAGGTAAGGAAAGGGGGCCATCCTTTATTAGGATTCCTCGATTCCATCGAGAACATTGACAGAATCCTGGTTTCGTCCCCGGGCGGCGAAGCGGGACGCTCTCCATTGCTGGTGGTGGGCGAGGGGCGATTTTCGCTGCCGAAGATTCGCGCCATGGCGAAAGCGGACGGTGCGGTGTCACGCCGCTACAACGATGTAGAACTGCTGGTGCCTCCCGATGCCACCCCGTTTGACCTGCACTTCGCCCTGCTGGACGGTCAGACCATTCTGTTTGGAGACGGAGCGTCGGTGAAGGGGGCAATCGACCGCTGGCAGCGGGCGGACAGTCCCTCAGACCGCAACCCGCTGTCTTTCCGAGCGGTGACCCTCTCCACCACACAGGAGATCTGGGCGCTGGTGGAAAAGCCCGCGGAATCGTTGGCGAGCCTGGGCATCGCGGAATCGGATCTCGCGGCGCAAGTGAAACAATTGGAACTGGGCGTATCCATCGCAGACATTCTGAACGCCAACTTCACCATACAGGCGGCCACCGCGGAGGCTGCCGAGACTCTTGGGACGGGACTTCCCGCGCTGCTCCAACTCGCTGCCATAACCTATTCCCATCAGCCATCTCTGACCCAAGTGGCCAGGCGGCTAAAGGTGGTGACGGAAAATAGCACCGTCAAAATGGGATTCAGAATCGACGGCAAACTTCTGGATCAGAGCCTGAACGAACTGCGCGCGGCGGCGGCTCCTCCTCTGGTCACCGAAACGACCCCAACGAGCGCTCCTCAGCAGGCTCGTGTGGCATCGGCGCCAGGCACCCCAGCGGCGCTCACCGTGCCGGACCATCCGAGCCAGCCCGTGCGAAGGGTAGTGCGGATCGTCGGGATGGAGGATGGGGTGAAGGAGATTCCGTACGAGATGCAGAGGCCGAAGCAGTGACGGTCATTTGAAGCCGGGTATCTGCGGGAGGATCATCGGATAGGGTTCCAGCCGCGGGGGATGCGCGTCCGGTTCGAACATCCAGAACTTGCGGCCGCGGTAGTACTTCACCAGTTCCTGATTCGCGAAAGGCCCCATATCGCGGGCCCAGATGATGGGCGAGGCGTCGATATCGGCGGCGTTGTAGACAATCTCATGGTGGAAATCATGGTTGTAGGTGTACCGCACGAACACCACGTGGGCCCCTCCCATTTTTTCGAGAACATCCAGCACTTGCGTACGCGGAGTCTTCACCTGCCGTTCGCTGTCGAAGTGATAAGCATCCACTCCAATCTGCCAGGAGAAGCTGAGAATCGACAGCGTTACCAGGAACCGCGAAAGCGCCAACCCCACCGGCCGGCCGGCAAGCCGCAACTTACGTAGCTCCTGGAGACAGGCCAACAGCACCAGAAGAATGCCGCCGGCAATCGGTCCCAGATAGTGCGGATAAAAGAACGAGTAGCATCCTACCGCGATCAGCACGAAGAGAACCGCCAGGAGGGGAATGCGGTAGGCGCGCTTTCTCACGACGAAGGGAAGCATGAGAAGCGGCACGGTCCAGACGGGTCCGAAGAAGAACAGCCAGAACTCCCTGAGTTTGAGTTTCGTGGCTTCCCACAGCGTCCTCAAGCTATCTCCCTGGAGCCGCATGGAAAGCTGCCAGCGGTAATTTTGGGCGATTTCGTGGTGGCGGAAGGGCACGGCCGGGACGGGCGGCTGCCAATAGAAAGTCTGCGGCGTGCCGTATAGCTCCCGATTGTGCTGATAGGGGAGTTGGAGCGGATTTCCCGTGACGCGCCAGTTGTGGTAGCAAAGGAACGCCCCCGTGGCAATCGAGGCGAGCAACAGAGGCGCAACCACCGTACGAAACTTGAAGGCAAACGGATACTCCGCCTTCCCTAGCCACGCGAGCAACGCCACCCCAGCCACGCAACACAGTACAAATCCTTCATATGGCCGCGAATTGGCGAGGATGAAGATGCCCAGGCCAAGCACGTAGGCGGTATTGCGGGCGGGTTTCTTCAGCAACCGCGCCAGGGCCCCCAGAATCAGGGCGCCGCCGATGGCGGGAACGGCTCCTCCCCAGTAACTGTGCATCCATGCGCTCAAGGTCGAGATACGCAGAAACACCACCGCCACCCCGAAGAGCGCCCAGACGGGAGTAAGCCAGGCGCCGAGCATCCAATACACCGCGGCGCTCATCAAGCCGCAGGAAAGCCAGACTCCGGTATAGGCAGGAAGCCCGATGAACTGCGGAAGCGCCAGGGCGAACCCTTGACCAACAGGATATTTGGATGCGTAGGTGGGCTGAAAGAAGACGTGGATAGTTTCAAGATGTACCCACATGGGATGAGTGGGATTGGCCAGCCGCCAGTGTCTCAACGTATCGCCGATGAGCAGGTAGCTGAATTCGTCGTGGATCGTAGGCTGGGGCGGCGGGTAGATCGGCAACTGTATGAGACGCAGCAGAATGGGCAGCAGAAAGGCGAACAGCAATGGCCATTTGAGCGAGGAGGAAAATGATTCGCCCCAACCTT
>JADLBG010000547.1 GCA_020847895.1 Bryobacterales bacterium | reverse complement strand
TCGGCCACATCCACATTGTCGACACGGACGGAACGCTCTATGGCGACGAAACCAGCGCGCATTGCCCCTTCGGTGAAGGGGTGATTGACTTCCAGAAACTGGCGCCCCATCTCCTGTCCGTGCCGGGCATCAAGTGGTGGTGCGTCGATCTTTCGTTCCGTGCCGATAGCGAGCAGTTGCTCGCGCCCAGCCTGGACTTTGTCAGGAAGTTGACCGCGGGCGTGCGAGTTTAGCGCGAGCGGCCCGGCGGCGAGCCTCCGTTTTGCGGGCGAGCCCTAAAGGGCGTGGCGAACGATCGGGATTCCAGAGCGGACGAGGGCGGCTTCCACGGCGCGTTCGCTCAACCGGCTGGCATCGTATTCCACCCTCACACCGTCGAGGGATGGCTGTTTGAGAACTACCCGGTGAATTCCGTACACGGCGTGAACACGGGCGATAGCGTCGAGATCGCCGTCTCCGAGCGGGCGCACGAGATCATACTGTAGGTCGACCTTGGTCATTCGAAAAACAGCATAGCATTTCAACCCGCGGAACTGAGCGTAATGACAAATTCCGCTCCGCCCTCCGGACGATTGGCGGCGCGGACCCGCCCGCCGTTCGAGCGGACGATCGAGCGCACGATGTTTAAGCCGATGCCCGTGTTCGAGGGCTTGGTGGAAAAATGCGCGTCGAAGATGCGCGGGAGAATCTCTTCCGGAATCCCGGGGCCGTTGTCGGCGAGAACGATGCGGGTTCCGTCTTCACCGGTGGAAGCCGTCAGTTGCACATGGCCTCCTTGCGGCATGGCCTGTACGGAGTTGAGCAGCAGGTTCACGAGCACCCGCTCCCAGCCCACGGGGTTGCCGCGGATGCGCAGACCGGGTTCGATCCTGCGCTGAAAGTCGATAGCCGGCCCGTGCGTGGCCCTCAGAAAATCGCCGGCGAACTGCACCGCGATCCCCGCGATCACCGCGAAATCGAAGGTGGAGTCGGTAACCTGGGAGACTCCGCGAACCAGCCTCTGTCCGTGCTCGGCGCCGCGCTGGATGGCGCCGGCGACGGATTCCCAGCGTGGATCCCCCGCCAATAAATCAGCGGCGTCCAGGATTGTTTGAAACACGTTCTTGAGATCGTGGACAAGGCCGGGAAGGGTCAGATCCGGAGCGTCTGTCGTGGACATGCCGTTACTCGCTCAGTGAGCGTAGCATGTTGTAAAACTCCGGGAAAGAGACCGAGGCGGCATCGGCGTTGTGCATGCGGCAGGGCCCGTCCGCGGCGAGCGCGGCGACGGAGAAAGCCATCGCGATGCGGTGGTCGGTAAATGAATCGAGATCGGCGGCGTGGAACGTTTGGTTGCCCGGCACTTCGAACCCGTCGTCGCGCACGGTGATGGAGACTCCCATGCGGCGAAGATTCCCGGCCACGGTGGCGATCCGGTCTGTTTCCTTGATCCTCAACTCCGCCGCGTCGCGCACGATCAAGCCGTCGCGGCTCGAGGCGCCGAGCACCGCGAGCACGGGGATTTCGTCGATCAGGGCGGCGGTGATGGATTTCTCGAGGATGCCGCCTCGCCAGGGGGCGTGCTCGATGAGGATGTCGCCCACCAGTTCCCCGCAGGATTCTCCGATATTGAGAACCCGTAGCGGCGCGCCGCCGGCGGCGAGAAAATCCATCAGCGCCGAGCGCGTGGGGTTCAGGCCCACTCCCTGGATGGCGATTCGCGACCCCGGCACAAGCAATGCCGCCACCAGGAAGAACGCCGAAGACGAAAGATCGCCCGGAACGGCAAGTTCACGCCCCCGAAGCGCCGGACGCCCGTGAATGGAGATGGCGCCCTTGACCGCTTCCACCTCCGCCCCGAACTGCCGCAGCGCGATCTCGGAATGATCGCGCGTGATCACGGGCTCATGAACGGTGGTGACGCCGTCACAGAACAACCCCGCGAACAGAACGCAGGATTTCACCTGCGCGCTGGCGACCGGCAGGTGATAGTCAATGGCGCGCAGCGGCGAGCCGTGAATCGTAAGCGGGGGATACCTGCCGTCGCGGGCTTCGATGCGCGCCCCCATTTCCGCGAGCGGCGTAATAATGCGTCCCATCGGGCGGCGGCTGAGGGACTCGTCTCCCGTGATGCGCGTGGTAAACGCCTGCGCCGCCAGTATCCCGCTCAGCATACGGATGGTGGATCCCGAGTTGCCCGCGTCCAGCATCCCCTCCGGAGCTTTGAGCCCGTCGAGACCCGCGCCGTGGATGATGGTCTCCACGCCGTTCGTCTCGATCTTTACGCCCAGCCCGCGCATGCACGCGAGCGTGGACTGGCAATCCGCGCCTTGTGAGTAGTTGTAGATCTTCGAGTCGCCTTCGGCGAGCGAGGCGAGCATGCCATAGCGGTGGGAGATGGACTTGTCGCCCGGAAGGCGAATGGAGCCTTGCAGGGCTCTGGCGGGTTGGATGGTTTCGACCATGCGGAAACCATCCATTGTACCGGGTGAAGCGATTGCTACGCCTCGGGAAAGCCGTTATACCGCGACGAGTTCCGGAACGTAGTTCATGTAGCTGCGCGGCTCGCGGTAGCGCTGAAAGCGGTAGCCGGCGCCGAAGATGGTTTCGATATACGTGTCTCCGTAGGGAAACAGCTTCTTGCGCAGCCGGCGA
>JADLBG010000546.1 GCA_020847895.1 Bryobacterales bacterium | reverse complement strand
TTTTTTCGAGCGGGCGGCGTCTTAACGACTGGAGCAGGCAAAGCTTTTTGATCTTCCGGGAAGTCGAGGATCGCGACCTGATACTGCGGGCGCGGCGCGGGAGCGTCGATGCCTACAATCTTCTCGTCTCCCGCTGGGAAAAGCGTATCTATAACTATCTGTTGAGGTTAACGGGGAACCGGGAAGATTCGATGGACTTGAGCCAGGATGTGTTTTTGAAGGCGTACCAGAGCCTCGGCAAACTCGAGGATCCGGCGCGATTCGGTTCCTGGCTGTTCCGGATCGCGCACAACGAGGCTTACTCGCTGCTGCGCAAGCCGAAGTCCGAGGGCGAACCAGGGGAACCGAAGCCGGCCGCGGCGGGGTGGGGTACGCTGTTTCCCATCGAGACCTCGCTCGCCGTGGAGCGCGCTCTCGAGCGGCTGACGGAAGATCAACGCGAAGCCGTTTTGTTGAAGGTGTACCAGGGATTCAAGTTCGAAGAAATCGCCGAGGTGCTGGACACGCCGGTATCCACAGTGAAATCGCGCGTGTATACGGCACTGGAGACGCTCAAGGAAATCCTGGCGCCTGTGCGGAGCACCCCATGAAAGCACCCGATCTCGAAGCCTACGTCCTCGGTGAACTCACCGAAGCCGAACGCGTCCAGGTGGAACGCCACCTTGCCACCCACCCTGAAGCCGCCGCGGAAGTGGAACGGCTCCAACTGGTCACGGGGGCGCTGCGGCGCCTTCCGGAAGAGGAGCCTCCGCGCCGCATCGCCTTCGTCTCCGATAAGGTATTCGAGCCGAACTGGCTGCAACGCTTCTGGAACTCGGCCCCGAGGCTGGCCTTCGGCTGTTCGGCGATGCTGGCCGCGGCGATTCTGGGGCACGGCGTGCTGGCCCGTCCGGCGCAGCCTGTGGCCGCCGCGGTGCATCCGCGCGAGGTTTCGCGGCAGATCGAGGCTGAAGTAGGAAAACGGCTGGAGGCTGCCATTACAAAGGCGGTAACGCAGGTGAGGGCGGAAGAGGAAGGCAAGTCGAAGGTGCTGGTCCGCGTGGCGCTCGATGACGCGGAGAAGCGTTTCGCGCTGGCGCGCCAAGCCGACCGGGCCACCGTGGACGCGAACTTCGAACTGCTGCGGAAGCAGATGAACCGCATGGTTTATCTCGCCAGCAACCAGGAAGGAGCCGGCAAATGAAACGCCTGCTAGCGCTCGCCGTTGCCGCGGCCATTTCGCTGTGCGCCACGGGGCGCACCAAACTCACGCGCACCTCGATTGCGGCGGTGGAAAAGAGCTTCGACCATCGCCTGGAGCGTGAGGTTCTCGAAGGGGACCCATTCCTGCTGCTCGGCATGACACGCGGGGTGTATGTGGAAGGCTTCGGCATTGTCTACTCCGCCGAGGTGGACCTGGCGCCCGTTCCGGGGATCAGCCCGTTCCACCAGCAGATGAGCAAGGCGGACTGGCTGCGCGTGCGCCAGAAGAAGCTGCAACGTCTGCCGCTGCTGCGGACCGCCATGAAGCAGATGCTGCTCGAATCGGCGGCCACTCACGAGGGCCTGGACCCGGACGAGCAGATGGCGCTCGGCATTTCGCTGACGCGGCATCCCGGGGAGGACAGCTCCGGCATCCCGGCCCAGATTGTCATGCAGGCCTACAAGAAGAATCTGCTGGAAATCTCGACGGGCAAGCGCGACCACTCGCAGCTCGATTCGGTTCTCAAAATTCAGGAATACTAGATGCGCCTAGGCGAAATGCTTCTGTCCCGGAAGCTCATCTCCGCGGAGGAACTGGACCGGGCGCTCGAGATCCAGCGGGAACGCGGGGAAAAGATCGGCAAGATCCTGGTGGATCTGGGCTTTCTGGCGATGCGCGACATGCTTGGCTGCCTTAGCGAACAGCTTGGAGTCCCGCTGGTCGTGATTGATGGGCCGCCGCCGGCCGTTCCGGAAACAGAGTCGCTGGCGCCGCGGTTTTTGCGTCAGTTCAGGGCGCTGCCGATCGGCATGAGCGACTCTTCGCTGCGGCTGGCGATGGCGGATCCGCTCGATGTGGAGACGATCCGCGCGGTGGAATCGGTCACCGGATTGAAGGTGCAGCCGGCGCTTGCCAACGAGCAGGAGATTGTTGATGCGATCGACAAATACCTGGGCGAGCGGGCGCGCACGGAAGGAGAGGCGGAATCGGTGGCCGCCTCGGAGGAGGATCTGGAGCACCTGCGCGACATGGCGAGCGAGGCTCCGGTGATCCGCCTGGTGAATACGATGATCGGCACGGCGCTCGAAAAGCGCGCCAGCGACATTCACGTGGAGCCGTTTGAAAAGGAGTTCCGCATCCGTTTCCGGATTGACGGCGTGCTCCATTCCCAGGACCCGCCCCCGCGGGAGATGAAGGCGGCGATCATTTCGCGTATCAAGCTGATGGCGAAACTCAACATCGCGGAGCGCCGTTTGCCGCAGGACGGGCGCATCAAGATCAAGACGCTTGGGCGCGAAGTGGATTTGCGCGTTTCCACGCTTCCGACGTTGTACGGGGAGAGCGTCGTGATGCGTCTGCTGGACCGTTCGGCCGGCGATTTCTACGACCTTCGCAATCTCGGTTTTGATGATCACATGCTGGCGCGGATGGAGCATTTCACGGGACTGCCGCACGGCATCTTTCTGGTGACGGGGCCTACCGGCAGCGGCAAATCCACGACGCTTTATTCCGCGCTCAAGCGGATCAACCAGACGGATAAGAAGATCATCACGATCGAGGACCCGGTGGAATACCAGATGGACGGCATCAACCAGATCCACGTCAATCCGCAGATCGGGCTGACGTTCGCAAGCGGGCTGCGCCATATTGTGCGCCAGGACCCGGATGTGATCATGGTGGGCGAGATCCGCGACCGGGAGACGGCGGACATCGCCATCCGGGCCGCGTTGACGGGGCACTTCGTATTTTCGACGCTGCACACGAATGACGCGCCGAGCGCTATTACGCGGCTGACGGATATGGGTGTGGAGAACTACCTCATTACTTCCTCGCTGGTGGCGGTGCTGGCGCAGCGGCTGGTGAGAGTGATCTGCCCGCATTGCCGGACGCCGCACCGGCAGATTACGACGCCGCTCGGGGAGACCATCACCTCGTTCAAAGGCAAAGGCTGCGAACGATGCTTCGGGGTGGGGATGGTGGGGCGTGTCGGGATTTTCGAGATGATGGAGTTGAATGACGAGTTGCGCCGGCTTATCATGCAGAATGCGGACGCTAGTGTGCTGACGGAGACTGCGCGGCGGAACGGGATGCGGAATTTGCGGGAAGACGGGTGGCTGAAAGTGAAGCTGGGAGTGACTACCGCGGAAGAGGTGACGCGGGTGACGCAGGAGTTTTGACGGGAGGCTGCGGCCCATCGGCTGACAACGGGTGGGCGGTACCATCGCGGTATGCAATCAATCCTCGGAAGCCTATTGTTACATCGTTCGTTCCGCCGGCGTGCGCGATGGAAAACCGATTGTCGAAGATACCCGGATTGCCGTCCACGATGTCATTGGACTTCCTCGGAATGGCGAAACGATTGATTCGTTAAGTTAAGGCGAACTGCTTTCCAAAACTGACCAAGTCACAGATTTACGAGTGCCTCGCATACTATGAAATGAAGATCACCGCGGCGAGATCGACTTGCTGGTTGCCACCTGAATTATGCACGCAGATGGAGCGTGCTGCCGAGGCCGACGTTGGCTTCGAGGTAGTTGAGCGCGAGCCTGTCACGCGGTAGTTTCTGCGCTTTTTGTACCCCCTCCTGTAAGATGCTGATTTC
>JADLBG010000545.1 GCA_020847895.1 Bryobacterales bacterium | reverse complement strand
TGACTTGCGCTTCCGGCACGCCCGCGCCGCTGGAATCGCTTACCTGGCCGACAATCGAACTGGAGATGATCTGCGCCATGCCCGCCGAAACCAGCAGGACAAGCAGCGCGGAAAGCCAACAGACTGCAATATGCAACTTATTGATTCTTTTCACTTTGAAACTCCCCTCTGAAGCGGACGTTACCTGGGCGTGGTGGGGTTTGGACGTTTCCCCATCTCTGCCCGAACTCCTGAATTGTACTATTTTCACATGAAATGCGCCTGGGAACCTCGGGCCCGGAGAGGAGACGGCCATCCAGGCTGCGTTTATATTTGATATAAGGTCTTAATATCTGTTTATATGTAAATAAGCGCCAGGCTTCCGGTTTCCAGATAATTGAGAGGATGAAGGAAGTTTGTACGAGGTTTGCCCCCGGCCCCACTGGGTGGCTTCATATCGGCGGCGTCCGGACGGCGCTCTTCGAGATTTTATTCGCCCACCGGCACGGGTCGCCGACACAGGTAAACCTGAGGCCTCAGTCATGCGTTTTTCAAGCCATCGCGGAATCTATCAGTCCGATGTGGGGTTGTTCGACCCAAGCCTGGACTGGAGCCACTGCCTCCCGCCGGCAGATCCGGACCAAGCCCGACAACGTGGCGGGAGGACCACGTTGTTCTCATCGTCCCGATGAGTTTCGGCCGGCTATTCCTTGATCGGTTGGTCGCCACCAGAGCCCGTCTCCGCTTCACCGGCACGCACAGGTTAACACGCATTCTCACAGCACCACCGTGACAGTTCCCGCATGCAGTACTTCCTTAGGACCCTCTGAGGTTTTGAACCATAGCAGCGGAGCACAGCATCTCAAGACAATCTCGCCATACTGGCTTACAAGTTGAGCATTCGGCGTCTCGTTTAGCTTAGAAGCTCGGCGGCGGATCTTCCCTGCCCCGCAAGATCGCAGCCATGACGCGCGGACTGCGGTGGCCGTGCATGACGGCAATCACCCAGAGCGGCTTTCCATCGGGCGCGCAGGCGATCAAGTAATCACGGGCACGAATGAAGCGGAGTGGACGGTTAGTCAGATCAGCGCGTTTGTGACCCTGATGAGGAAACGGAACCAGGCGCTCAATGGCGTTGAAAATTTCTATTACCACCCGGTCCGCGGCATCTGGACTGTCTGCCGCAATGTAGCCTCGGATTTCGTCAACATCTCCGCAGGCTTCCGGATGAAGCTCATAACCTTTGGTAATCTGTCATCGCGAGCGTTGGCGCTCGGCTTCGGTTTTTGCCATCAGACGGGCAAAGGCTTCGTCTCCCGGTATCATCTTCACTTTTCCGCTCTTCATGTCGTCGTAGCGGGCATCGAGCATTTGCCGCGTGTCAGCGAACGCGTCTACATAACCCGCCACAGCATCGTGCACCAGGTCAGCGGCGTCACGGCCGCTCTCTCGGGCGATCTGATCAAGCTTGGCCTGCAGGGCTGGTTCGAAATGCACTTCCATGGCAATGATTCCTTGTCTTCTCTTCCACAGTACCGGAATATGGGCTTTCTGTCACGGTTTTCAAGATCCACCCTCTTGGTCTCTCCCTCGAAGGGACAGCGGCCTTTCCAATCCACGAGCAAGCCAAGAACTGATGTTCCTGAAAGGGGGACACGATGTGCGGGGTGTCGGTGTACGGGGAAGGGTCGGACGGCGCGGTGATGGCGGATCAGACTGATGTCCGAGGCCAAGAAGGCCGCCAGCCCGTCTAACCGGACCGCATCCCTGCAAGGAACGGCATCATGCGCCGCCCAGCCCCCATAATGGAGAGGATGCAGGAAGTTCGTACGAGGTTTGCCCCCAGCCCCACCGGGTGGCTTCATATCGGCGGCGTCCGGACGGCGCTCTTCGAGATTTTATTCGCCCACCGGCACGGGGGGAAGGCGATCCTGAGGATCGACGACACGGACCGGCAGCGGCTGGTGCCCGGCGCGATCCAGGCCTTGATCGAGGACCTGAGCTGGGTGGGCCTCCATTTCGACGAGGGACCATCGGATGAGGAGATCGCCCTGGCGGACGACGGCTACAAGGGCGGTTTCGGAATCGGAGGTCCGCTGAAGCCCTACGTTCAGAGCCAGCGGGTGGCGCGATATCAGGAAGTTTCGGAGGAGTTGATTCGCCTTGGGCACTCCTACCGGTGCGATTGCACGGCGGAGAGGCTCGAGAAGGAGCGGGAAGAGCAGACCGCGCGGCGGGAGGCGGTGGGCTACTCCGGCTTCTGCCGCGACAGGAACGTGCCACCCGGTGTACCTCATGTGGTGCGCTTCCGGATTCCCGAGGACCGGGCGATTGTGCTGGCGGACGCGGTGAAAGGCGAGGTGCGGTGGGAGCAGATCATCCTTAGGGATCCGGTATTGCTCAAGAGCGACGGGTTTCCCACCTATCACCTGGCGACCGTCGTGGACGACCACGATATGAAGATTTCGCATGTGCTGCGCGCCGATGAATGGCTCTCCACGGCGCCGCTCCACCTGCTGCTGTTCGAGGCGCTCGGATGGGAAGCGCCTGTGTTCGCGCATCTGCCGCCCGTGCTGGGGACGGACGGCAAGAAGCTTTCGAAACGGCATGGCGCCACGTTCCTGCGGTCCTTTCGCGAAGCCGGCTACTTGCCGGAAGCGATATTAAACTTCATGGCGCTGATCGGCTGGTCGCCGGGGGAAGGGGAACAGGAGGAGATCTTCACCCTCGAAGAGTTGACACGCCGGTTTTCGCTGGAGCGTGTCAACAACGCGGGCGGGGTGTTCTCCTACGACAAGCTGAAGTGGATGAACGGCGTGTACATCCGAAAGCTGGCGGCGGAGGATCTGGAGGCGCGATTGCGGCCATTCCTGGTTGCAGCGGGTTTGCGGGTGGATGACGCGAAACTGATGCGCATCACGCCGCACATCCAGCAGCGGCTGGAGTTGCTGCCGGATGCCATTCCTCTTGTGGAGTTCCTGTTCAAGGAAGCCATCGAACGCGATTGGAGCGCCATGCTGAAGAAAGGC
>JADLBG010000544.1 GCA_020847895.1 Bryobacterales bacterium | reverse complement strand
TCGGCGGCGGCGCGTTTCAGCCCTGGACCTTCGGCTATGTGGGCCGCGCGGCTTCGGGCGCCCGGTCTCTGGCGAACCTTTATGATGCCAGCGTCGACTGGCGCGCGCGGGAAAACGTCACCATCAGTGCGTATTTCGGCCATGCCTCCGGGCGCGCTGTCATCTCCGCCATTTATCCCAAAGGGGCAGGCGGCAACTTCGGTTATCTCGAACTGCTCTACCGTTTTTAGCGGGCGCGAACAGCAGATTCCGGCCACCCGAATTGGAATCCGGATACGGCCTTTCCAAAGATGTGGTCGTTGTAGGTTCTCACTCCGGCATCGCCGTCGGCGGCGCCCGCCGCAACCATCAGCGGCAGCAGGTGGTCCGGATGCGGATGGCTCGCGGCCGCGCCCGGGGCACGTTGCCATGCGATCAGTTTCTCCGCGCGCTCCGCCTCATTTGGCGCTGTCGCCGCCGCGTGAAGCCATTCGTCGAAACGTTCGGAATCCTCGTTTCCCCTCTTCGAGAAGAAAGCGGTCAGGTTGTGGTAGCTCATGCCGCTGCCGGCAATCAGGGCGCCTTCCTCGCGCAGCGGAATGAGCGCTCTGCCGATGGCGAGATGCTCGGCCGCATCCAATCCCGCTTTGAGCGAAAGCTGCACGACGGGAACCGAAGCATCCGGATAAATCAGCAGGAAGGGCACAAAGACCCCGTGATCCAATCCGCGGTGCGCCTCTTCCGCCGAATCGATTCCCGCATCCGCCAGCAAATCGCGGACGCGAGCCGTCACTTGCGGGGAGACCGGCGCCGGATAGGTCAGCCGGTAGGTGTGTTCCGGAAAGCCGTAATAATCGAAGAGCAGAGTGTGCGCGGCGGCCGTGTTCACGGTAGGGCGCGGGCATTCCCAATGTCCGGAAATCACCAGCACAGCCCGCGGCCGGCGGCCCAGCGCCCCGTCGATACCCCGTAGATAGGCCTCCATCTTCCGCCACGGCTCGCGCGATGGAGGATCGAGAAAGAAGCACGGACCTCCTCCGTGGGGAATGAACAACGTAGGAAAACGCGCAGTTTGGCTCATAGCCTTACCCGCAGGATACCCTTTGGCGGACGCCAGGTGGTCTTTCAGATAGTTTTCATGTTGATCGGTGTATGCTGTCAGAGAGTCCTTCGTGTTCCGAGTCTGGGTTTTTCTGATCCTCACTTGCCTTCCCGCCACCGCGCAACCGGCGCCGCTCTCCCTCGACGACTGTGTCCGTCTGGCGCAAGCGGCGCAATCGGCGGTGAGCCTGGCGCGGCAGGAAGGCGAGATTGCCCGTCTGGGCTTGACTCAGGCGCGGGCGGCCTTCCTTCCCCAAACCCGTATTCTGAGCGGATACACCTACAACACGCCGTCGCGCGTGGACCCTGCCACCCAAACATTCGTCGCTCTCAACGGCTCACGCGAATACGTCGGCCTGGCCACCATCGGCGCGGAATTGGACACTTCCGGGCGCCTGCGTGCCGGACTGGCGCGGGCGCGTGCCGATCAGGATCTGGCCGCCGCCGGCCTGCTGGTAACCCAACGGGACCTGCGCCGCCAGGTGACGGCGGCCTACCTGCGCCTGCTCCTGATGCGGCGCCTGGCGCGCGTGGCGGCGGAAACCCTTGCGGAAGCGCAAAGCTTTGAGAAACGCGTCCGGCTGCTCGCGGCGGGCGGGGAGGCAGCGCAGGCCGATGTCTACCGCGCGTCAGCCGAATCCGCCTTTCTTGATCAGGCCCGCAGCGGAGCCGAACTCGAGGCGGAAATCGCCAATCATGACCTCGCCGGTTTCTGGACAACCGATGCCGCCGCGCCTCTCTCCCTGGTGGATGTTTTCGACGCGGTTATTCCCGCCCCCGAACCTCCCGAGAGCGTACCCACGCCCTTCCTGCGCCGGCCGGAGTTTCGCATTTTCGATGCCGAAAAGCGCGGCTTCCTCGCCGAGTACCGGCGCACCCGCGCGGATCTCTATCCGCAACTGAGCCTGGTCTATCAATACGGTCTGGACGCGAACCAGGTGCGCGCCGATAATCGCGGCAGCGCGGCGTTCGTCAATCTGAATATTCCTGTATTCGACTGGTTCAAGGCGCACAGCGCGGCGCGGCAGTTCCAATTGCGCTCCGTCCAGAGCGATACCAGAAGACAGATCGCCGAACGGGCCTTCTCGAGCGAATACCAATCGGCCCTGTCGCGCGTGAAGCGGATCTATCAGCAGATTGCCATCACTGAAGCGCAGATCAAATCCTCGGAAGCGAACCTTCGGCTGAGCCGCATTCGCTATGAAGGCGGAGAAGGCCTCGCGCTCGAGGTGGTGAGCGCGCAGACGCAGTTGGGACAGGCGCGGAGCAATTATTACACGACGGTGGCAAATTATCTGAGCGCCCGTGTGGACCTGGAGGTGGCGGCAGGACGATGAGAACGCGCTGGGTTGTATTCGCAAGTCTTGCGCTGGCCGGTTGCGGCGGGCCGGCGAAGGAAGAGGAGGTCGTGAAGCCTCTTGTCACGGTAAAAGCCGCCAAGGCGGAAAGGGCCGAAGTGCAAAACTCCGTGACCGCCCCGGCCACCATCTACCCGAGGGAGCAGGCGAACATCTCGGCCAGAATCACCGCCCCCATTCGCGAGTTGAGAGCGCGCAAGGGGGACACGGTTCAAGCCGGACAGACCCTGGCGCTTCTCGAAAACCGCGACCTGATCGCTCAGCGCGCCGAGGCGCGCGCGGCTGTAGCGGACGCGCAAGCCTCTCTCGACAAGGTGACTTCCGGAACTCTCCCCACCGATGTGGAGCGGGCCCGCGGCCAGGTGGAGACCGCGCAGGCCGCCTATGAGCAGGCGCTGAAGATCTACGAGAAGCGCAAACAGCTTTACGAGCAGGGCGCCATTCCGAATCGTGAACTTCTCATCAGCCAGACCGAGATGACAACCACGAAGACGAATCTCGACGTGGCGAAGAAATCTCTTGACCTTTTGGTAAACCAGTCACGCGAGCGCGACATCCAGATGGCGCAGAGCCGCCTGGCTCAAGCCAAGGCACGGCTGGAGAACCTGGAGGCGCAGTTCACTTTCACCGAACTGAAGAGTCCCTTCCGGGGCAGCATTACGGAGCAGTTCGGCTATCCCGGCGACATGGCCAAGCCGGATACGCCCATCTTCACCATCGTGGATATGTCGGTTGCGCAGGCGCGCGCGCAAGTGCCGGAAACCGAGGCCCATGAGTTGCGCTCCGGCATGGCGTGCCGCTTCCTTCCCACCGATCACCCCGAGAGCGCAACACCGGGTCGAGTGTCGATGGTGAACCGGGCGCTCGATCCCGCGCGCCGCACCGTGGAGGCGTGGTGTGAGATCACGGATCCTTCGGCAAGTTTGCGCGTGGGCCTGTTCGGCCAGGTGAGCTTCCTCATCGGAGCAAGCACATCGAGCATCGTTGTACCGCTGGCGGCTGTGCAGTTCAATGAGGGGACGCGCACCGGCTTCGTGATGACCATTGACGACAAGAAGACGGCCCACAAACGCGACGTCGAATGCGGCATCACGTTCGAAGGTAAGGTGCAGGTGCTGAAAGGGCTGAAGGAAGGCGAAGCCGTTATCACCGAGGCCGGATACGGTCTGCCGGAGGGCGCGCAGGTGCAGTTCACCGGGGATTCGGACAAATGACCAGCCGGGTGGCCGATTTCGTTCATGCTCACGGCCGGGCTCTGGTCCTGGTGGCGTTCAGCTTTGCCGTGGCCGGCCTGATCCTGATGTTCCAGGTGCCCATCTCGATCTTTCCGCAGACGGATTTTCCGCGCATCGTCATCCTGGTGGATAACGGGATCGCGCCAGTGGACGTGGAGATGCTCACGGTGACGCGCCCCATTGAGGAAGCCATCCGCCTTGTCCCGGGCATCACCAATGTGCGCTCGGTGACGGCGCGCGGCTCGACGGAAATCAGCGTTTTCTTCCGCTGGGATGTGGATATCCTCAACGCGCTGCATCTGGTTCAGGGCCGCATCTCGCAGATCACCCCCACGCTGCCGCCGCAGGCCCGCTTCTATATCAACCGCCTCACGTTCTCCGTCTTCCCGATGATCGGCTTCAGTGTTACCTCGAGGACGAAATCGCTTTCCGAGTTGTGGGAACTGGTCTACTACAACCTCGCGCCGCGGCTCTATCGCCTGCCCGGAGTGGCGGAGACGCGCATCGTGGGCGGCCGGCAGCCCGAATATCACATTCTCGTCCAGCCCGAAAAGCTCAACAGCTACGGGCTCTCGCTCACCAAGGTGGTGGATGCGATTCGCAACACGAACCTCATTGCATCCTCGGGCATGGTTCAGGAGAATTATCACCTCTATCTCGCCACCGTCACCGGCATGATGCGCGAGCGCGAGCAGATTGAGAACGCCGTCGTCGAAGTGGTGAAGGGGAATCCCGTGCTGGTAAAGGATCTGGCGCAGGTTGTGCCGGGAGAAAAGCCGGTGTATAACATCGTAACGGCGAACGGCCGGCCTGCTGTCCTGGTGAACGTTCTTCAGCAACCGGACGGCAATGCCGTCGCCATTGCCGATGCAGTCAACAAAGAGATCCGGGATATTCGCCGCACGCTTCCCCCGGATACGGAACTCTCCATCTTCTACGATCAGTCCGTGCTCGTGAAGGACTCGATCGGCAGCGTCACCGAGAGCATCGCCATCGGACTGGGGCTTTCCGTGCTTGTGCTGCTGCTGTTTCTGAAGAGCGGGCGCACTACCGTAGTGGCGGCGCTGGTGATTCCCATCGCGACATTGATTGCCGTGGTGTTTATGAAGCTCTTCCACATGAGTTTCAACCTCATGACGCTCGGCGGGCTGGCGGCGTGTATCGGTGTCGTCATCGACGATGCCATCGTGATGGTGGAAAACATCATGGTCCACCTGTCGATGGGACAGGCTCCGGGCGAGGCCGCCCGCAGCGCGATTGTGGAATTGACGCCCGCGCTTATCGGATCCACTCTGACGCCGATTGTGGTCTTTGTTCCCCTCGTGTTTCTGGGCGGCATTACAGCGGTATTTTTCCGCGCGCTGGCGATGACAATGGTGACCGCGCTGCTTGCGTCGCTGTTTCTCGCCATCTTCTTTACGCCCGTGCTTGCTTCGCTGTTCCTGAAGCCGCGCCAGGATCCGGCCCAAGCGCGACTGGAAGAAGCCGAACATGCCGGCGAAGGGCGCATTCTGCGGAAGCTGAGCGATTGGTACGGAAACGCCCTGCACTGGGTGCTGCTGCACACCAGGATCGTCTTCCTCGCCTGCGCGGTGATCATCGCCGGGATGATTGCGCTTTACAACGGCTTGGGCAGCGGCTTTCTTCCCGAGATGGACGAAGGGGCGTTTGTGCTGGATTACATCATGCCCGCGGGAACTTCACTCGAGGAGACGGACCGTGTGTTGCGGCACATCGAAGTGTTTCTCCGGGAGACTCCGGAGGTGGAAAGTTTCTCGAGGCGCACCGGCGCGCGCCTCGCGCTGGCCATCGCCGAGCCCAACACCGGCGATTTTCTCATCAAGCTGAAGAAGGAGCGCAAGCGGAGCCTCGAGGAAGTGACGGACGAACTGCGCGTCAGGATCAAGAAGGCGGAACCGTCTATTGACATCGAGTTTCCCCACATCCTCGAAGATCTGATTGGCGATCTGGCATGGTCGCCCAAGCCCATCGAGATCAAGATCTACCACCCGGACGAGGCGACGTTCAAGGAGGTAGCCAGCCGCATCGAGCAATGGCTGCCTAAAGTGAAGGGGGTGGTGGACATCGTCAACCAGACCATTGTCATCGGTCCCTCGGTGAACTTCCGGGTCGATCCCCAGAAGGCGGAACGGGGAGGCTTCGGCGTGAAGGATGTGGCGGATCTCGAGGCCGCGGTCCTCGACGGCGAGGTGGCGTCCCAGATGATCAAGGGCGAGCGGCTCATTGGAATTCGTGTCCGCTATCCGCTGGCTTACCGTTCCTCGGTGGAAAAGCTCAAGGCGCTGCTGCTGACCTCACCGAACGGGACCACCATGCCGCTAGCGAGCATCGCCAACGTGGAAATGGAGGAAGGCGTCACCGAGATTCACCGCGACAACCTGCGCAATCTTACTTCGGTGACGGCCTATCTGTCCGGCCGCGATCTCGGCTCGGCGATGCAGGAAATCCGCGAGCGCCTCTTTAAGGAGGTGCCGCTTCCCGCGGGAACCGAAATCGAGTTCGGCGGGCTCTACCAGATCCAGCAGGAATCGTTCCTCGGCTTGCTCCAGGTGCTGTTGATGTCGATCTTCCTCATCTTCATCATCCTGGTGTTCGAATTCCGCTCGTTCTCGCATCCGATCGCCATCCTGCTGGCGACCATTCTGTGCGGATCCGGCTCTCTTCTGGCTCTTTGGATCACGAAGTCCACTTTGAACATCAGTTCGTTCATGGGCGCAATCATGGTAGTAGGTATTGTCCATAAGAACGGGATTCTCATGCTCGATTCGGAGAAGTATTTCACCGGGCGCGGCTACCCGCTGAGGGAGGCGATCTTCCAGGCCGGGCGACGGCGCCTGCGGCCGATTCTGATGACGGCGCTGGCGACTGTTGCCGGCATGCTGCCGCTGGCTATGGGGGTTGGTTCCGGCGCGCAGTTGCTGCAACCACTGGCCATTGCCGTCATCGGCGGCGTGACCGTGTCCATGGTGTTGTCCTTGCTGATCACGCCTGTGGTGTTTTATAAACTTCGTGAACGTGGGCTATAAGGAGGCTGGGATGAAAGTTCTTCTGCTCGGCTGCCTGGCGATCGCGCCGGCCTGGGCGCAACAGGACTTCACGGGATCAGAGAAGTGCCGCACTTGCCACGCATCGATTTACGACCGGTGGAAGAAGACACGGATGGCCAATATTCTCGTGGACGTCAAAACGCGGCCCGATGCCATCCTCGGCGATTTTTCCAAGCCGGATCCCGTTGTAAATTTCCGCAAGGAAGACATTGTCTTCACTTACGGAAGCAAGTGGAAGCAGCGCTACTTCACAAGGATAGGCGATGACTACTTCGCGCTGGGAGCGCAATGGGATGTCCGTGCGGGGGTCTGGCGGCCCTATTATGTGCGCCCCGGAACCGACTGGTGGGTGCCGCATTATCCGGCGGAACAGATGAAGCGCCCCACCGGGCCGCTGTGCGACGGCTGTCATTCGGTGAACTACAACGTGAAGACGAAGACGGTAACGGAGTGGAACGTCGGCTGCGAAAGGTGCCATGGAGCGGGGGGAGCGCATGTCCGCGCGCCCTCGAAAGGCAACATCGTGAACCCCGCCCGGCTCGACTACGTGCGAGCCAATGACGTCTGCATCCAGTGCCATTCACAGGGGCGCCCGCTCATCAATCCCATCGAGGGCAAGTATTTCGATTGGCCGGTGGGGTACGAACCGGGCGAGCGTCTCAGCGATCACTGGGCGCTCGAGGAGCACAAACTCGGCGAGACGTCCTTTACTCATTTCCCGGATGGTTCCGCGCACAAGAACCGGATGCAGGGAAATGATTTCGTCACCAGCGTCATGCACAAAAAAGGGGTGAAATGTTTTACTTGTCATGATGTGCATGGAACGGCATCCAATGCCGATACTGTCCGTCCCGGAAACGCCCTGTGCCACCAATGCCACGGGCCGGAATCGCCGAACGGCCCGCGCGGGAGCCTGGAAGCGCACACTCACCACAAAGCCGGCAGCGCCGGAAGCGAGTGCGTTGCCTGTCACATGCCTGAGATCGCGCAAACTGTTCAGGGAGTCTATGTGAGAAGCCACACGTTCCGGTTTCTCTCGCCGGCAATGACCGTGCAATACAAGATTCCCAACCCCTGCATCCTGTGCCACAAGGATAAGTCGAACGAGTGGGCGCTCAACGAGATGAAGAAGTGGCCTGAGATCTCGCCCTGGCGCCTGGAGTAAGAGGAGCCATGATCTACCCATACACCGCGATTGCCGGAGAGGCGATTCCCAGGGCCGCGGAGCGCGCCTATCAGCACGTCCTCGACACCTACGCGAGCGAAACCAACAAGGTGGTTTCCGTATGGCGCGAGTTCG
>JADLBG010000543.1 GCA_020847895.1 Bryobacterales bacterium | reverse complement strand
TGATCCCCCTCTCCTCCCTGCCCTAAAATGAGGCTGGCCACCTTCGCCACCAGGGAGTTCATTTGCAGGGTTCGGATCACCGCGCGGGCGACGTACTGCTATGGTCGGTAGCGGAACACCCGTTAGAGATTGAATGCCAGTGGGCAGTCCTGGACGAAATCTTCGAGACTGTTGAGGAAGGCGTGCGGCGCCTCAGCCGCGGCGGCGTCGAAGTGGGAGGAGTCCTTTTCGGACGGCGGGACGCGGATCTGATCCGGGTGCTCGCCTGGAGCCCCATCGCCTGCGATCATACCCGGGGGGCGGCTTTTGTTCTTTCCAACGATGACCAGCAGGGGCTGTTACTGCTGCTCGAACAGGCGCAAAGCGACCCGCGGTTGCAGGTGCTTGATCCGGTGGGGTGGTTCGTCTCGCACACGCGTCCCGGGCTGCGGATGACCGAGGATGATGTGGACCTGTTCAACCGCTTTTTCCCGGAACCATGGCAAGTGACCCTGGTAGTCCATCCGCGGCGGGATAAAGGGGCGCGGGGCGGATTTTTCGTTCGCGAGAAAGACGGGCGCATACAGACTTCCGCTCCGTATGGGGAGTTTCCGATGGAGGGCGCGCGAGCGCTTGCCGTATCCCCCCGGCCGGGTCTGCTTGCCCCGCGCAGGGAAGAGGCAAGCGATTCACCGGGCGCTCCGGAAAGCGGGGGAAGGCTGGCGCGGCTCGCGTGGGTGGCTGTGGCGCTATTGGTCTGCGCCCTCGCGCTCTACGCCATTCCGAAGTTCCGCCAGCCGGCGCCGCCCGACGCGCTGCAACTGCGGATTGTCGATGTCAAAGGCCAGTTGCGGGTGGAATGGGACCGCGGCAGCCGTGCCGTGCAACGCGCCGGTTCGGCCACGCTGTTCATTGACGATGGAGGAATGCTGCCGCCGATTCATCTCGATGGCGACGCGACACGGCGCGGTTCGGTTACCTACGCAAGGCTCTCGGAGGATGTCATCGTGCGCCTGGAAGTGAATCGCGAGAATCTGCCGCCGCTGCGGGAGCAGGCGCGTTACGTGGGTCCGCCGCTCGCGAAGTACGAAAGCCGTGAACTACGCGAAACCAGGGAGCACACGCGCAAACTGGACGCCGAGGCAGCGGAGATTCGCAGCCAGATTGCCGCGGAAACCGAGCGGGCCAAGGAGTTGAACCAGGAGATCCGCAAAGCCGGGCGCAAGGAGGGACGGAAGCGCAAGTAGGCGCGCCTACATCTCGCGGCGGTTTTCCATCGACTTCGACATGGTCACCTCATCGGCGAATTCGAGGTCGCTGCCCACCGGCAGGCCCATGGCGATGCGCGTCACCTTGACGCCCAGCGGCTTCAGCAGACGCGAGAGGTACACTGCCGTAGCTTCGCCTTCCACTGTCGGGTTCGTCGCGAGAATCACTTCGTTCACTTCGCCTTGCTGAAGACGCATGAGCAGGCTCTTGATTCGCAATTGCTCCGGACCCACGCCGCGCAGCGGACTGATGGCGCCGTGCAGCACGTGATAAACGCCCTCATATTGACGCGTCGTCTCGATAGGCAGGATATTGGGAGGCTCTTCGACGACGCAGATGACACCGTGGTCTCTGCCATCGTCGCGGCAATAGGGGCAGAGTTCCCCGTCGCTGATGTTGTTGCAGATTTTGCACAGGCTCAGCTTGTCCTTCACGTCCAGGATGGCTCTGGCCAGACGCTCCGCGTCTTCACGGCTCGCCCGCAGCAGATGAAATGCGATCCGCTGCGCCGACTTCTGCCCGATGCCGGGCATACGGCGCACTTCCTGAATCAGTCTCGAGAGCGGTTCGGCGAAGTCCATTTAGAACAAGCCCGGCGGGAGTCCCAGGCCGCCCAGCATGCCGCCCATCTTCTGCTGGATGGCTTCGTCCACCTTGCGCACGGCCTCGTTGCAGGCTGCCAGAATGAGGTCCTGCATCATCTCCACGTCGCCGGCCACTTCCTTGTCGATCTTCACGCTGAGGATGTTCTTCTGGCCGTCCATCGACACCATGACCATCCCGCCGCCGGCCGAGCCCTCGACGCGGATTTTCGCGATCTCCTCCTGCATGCGCGCCTGCATCTGCTGCGCCTGCTTCATCGCTGCCTGCATGTTTCCGGGTAATTTCATCTCTACTCCTTCAGATTGCGCACGGCGCGGACCTCGCTGCCGGGAAACAGGTCCCGGTAGCGCCGAACTTCGGGATTCTCCAGCGCGTTCCTTGTGGCCTCATCCTCGTTCGTCCCGCGTCCGGCTGCCGGTTCGGCCGCTGTGGGCTTATCCGTAAAGGTTACCTTAATCTTCATCGGGCGGCGAGCCAGGGCATCGACGGTCTTCTGCATGTCGCTGCTGCGGACGGCCATCGAGAACTCCTTGCCCGTAACGAATTCGAGTTCTCCGGGACGCTCGACGATTTCCGAGTGCTCCACGGCGTCAGCGATGAAGGTCATCCCTTTTTCGTTGAGGGTATCAAGGAGCCGCTGCCGCCAGTCTCCACTTGCCTGCACCGGCGCGGCGGCCGCGGATTGCACCGCGGCGGGACCGGCCTGTTTGACCACAGGCGCCGTGAGTCTTGCCGAGGGCGGTTTCGGGGTGACCGCAGCCGCCGCGCGCGGCGCGCCGGATTGCAGTTCGGCCAGGATTTCCTCGATGGGGCGCAGTTTGCCGGCTTGCACCATTCGCAGGAGCCCGAGCTCCAGATGCATCCTTGGCTGAAGCGAATACTGCATGGCTTGAAACAGTTCCAAGGTTAACTGCAAGTAACGTGTGAGATCTTCCTCCCCAAACTGCAAGGAAAGCGTACTTAAGCGCTCCCGCTCCGATCCGCTCGCGGCGATCAGACGGGTCTCGGCGCCCGCAATCCGCGCCACCAACAGGTTGCGGAAGAAGCGGCACAACTCGCGACAGAAGTGCTGGAGGTTGAGACCGGTCCGCTCCAGTTCCTGCACAATGTCCAGCATGCGGCGGCCGTCGAGGGCGAGCAATGCCTCGGCCACCTGCTCGAGGGTCTGTATCGAGAAGCGCCCCAGCAGTTGCCGCACATCCTGCGCCTGCAGCGTGTGCCCGCAGCAGGCTATCGCCTGATCGAGCGCGGAAAGGGAGTCGCGCACGCTCCCCTCCCCGGCAAGCGTGATGACCGAAAGCGCTTCCGCCTCCGCCTCGATATTTTCCTTCCCGCAGATCTCCTTCAACAGGGCCAGGACCTGGTCGTAATCCACGGATCGGAAGCTGAACTGCTGGCAGCGCGAAGCGATGGTGTTCGGGATCTTGTGCGCTTCCGTGGTGCAGAGCATGAAGACCACCCACTCGGGAGGTTCTTCGAGCGTCTTCAGCAAGGCGTTGAACGCTTCGCTCGTGATCTGGTGCGCTTCGTCGATGATGAAGACTTTGTACCGGTCGCGAGCGGGGCGGAAGCGGACGCTCTCCCGCAACTCACGCATTTCGTTGATGCCGCGATTCGAGGCCGCATCGATCTCGATGACGTCGATGGAGCCGCCGCTGTAGATTTCCAGACAACTGGCGCAATGGCCGCAGGGCGTGATGGTCGGGCCTTCGGCGCAATTGAGGCATCGGGCGACAATGCGGGCCACCGTCGTCTTTCCCGTGCCGCGCTGTCCGGAAAAGATGTAGCCGTGGGCGATGCGGCGCTGGGAGAGGGCGTTCTCGAGGGTAGTCTTGACGTGTTCCTGGCCGATCAGGTCCGCGAATGCGCGCGGTCTGTACTTCCGCGCGATGACCTGATAGTGTACATCGGCTTGTGGGACGGGTTCCGGCATGAAGGCTGAGGGCGAAGTGAAATGCGCGAATATTGCCAGACCCCGGGTGATCCGCGGCACACAGGCTAAACCACTACCGTTGCTTCCTTCCGGACCTGGCGGGGTTTGCGGCCGCCCATTGCACGAAGCCCGGAGCCTGACAACTTCTCATGCTAGCACGATGCCGGGCTCCCTACAGCGCTTTGTAGGCTAGTTCAGTTTATGGGTTGTCAGGGGACGGTACGTCCACGCAGAACTCTGCGCTGTCGTATTGGTAGACCGTATTCGGGATGGAGCGGAACGCGGAGCCGGCGCTGATGGCCATGTTCCAGGAGACATTGATTGTGATTCCTCCCGGCACAATCTCCGACACAACCGGGTCGCCGCAACGCGGGGTTCCCTTAGGGAGTTGCTCCGGCACGCGAAACCACAGTTCGTGAATACCGATCTTTCCACCCACCAGGCTGATGTTGACCAGCCCTTCCGGGGCCGGATCGCCCTGCGCCCAATTGACCGGCGTTGGTTTCGGATCAACGCCGAATTGGTAGTTCAGGCCGGTGACGAACCGCCGCGGCGATTTCGCTGGAACGCCGGTGACGGGCGGTGAGTCCTCTGCCCCCAGCCTGGTCCCGATTCCCAGGCCCGTCGCGTAGACTTTGAGCACCTCACCGGGCGATGCCGGCTTGTCATAGGTCACATAGTCACCGTTCAAATGCCTCACCTTCAGCAACAACGGAGAAAAGAGATCCTTGTATATCGTCATGGCGATCAAGTCGATTCCTGTCATTAACCGGACACTCTGCCGCCAGACGGCGCGCGATAGAACCGCCTTGGGGGCGCCATTCTCCTTGATGAGCAGGTAGGTCGAGATGATGTCCATGGGGTTTGTGTTGATTTCGTAGGGCACTTGGATGGTGATGGCCAGAACTCGTTCGCAGAGGGGAGCGCCTTCGGTGCACCAGACGAAAGGACGCAGAAAGAAGATAGGCACTGGAGTGGGTGTGACTCGGACCAGGTCCACGGAGATGCCGGCCAGCACCAACGGCAGCGGTCCATCAGGAGCTTTTACAATCTCCTTGATTCCTTCGCCGGCCCCCTGTACGAACAGGGTGATAACCTGACCAGGAGCAAGGAAATTCGCATGCGGTATGCTGTCATCCTCCATATAGCCCGTACTCACTACCATGCCCGCGGCTATGGGGGCACCCGTCTGCCCGGGTTGCCCCAGCAGCGGCGGCAACAGAAGAGTCAGAAGTGCAAAGGTCATCGCTTGGCTCCATTGCTTTTCATGGCAGTATGACACTTGGGAAGTTCTTGAAATGATCAGGGATCTTCCCACTCACGGAAAACGGCCATGGCAAAATACAGGAAACATTATCAACGGAAGACAACGCCCGCGCCGCGAAAACGGACATCTCAAGCAAGAGCGTAAGCGCACGGGAACGCGGTGTCAATGGTTTTCTTATTCGATTTTTACGAAAGGTCGCCGCCCATCGGGCGGCTGTTCCGAGAGTTCTCTACCGTTCCAACCTCTGTCCGCTTCAATTGTTGTCTTTTATTCCACTTCGTCATCCTGTATCTTGCCGTATTTTGTGGGCAAGTGCCGCTGCGCAATCCACGTGCTCAGAATCTCCCGGCTGGCTGTGGTCAGGCCAGTTCAGTTCGCTGAGACGCCAAGCTCGCTGGCCAGGCGGTTCCATCCCGACTCGATCAGGGAAGCGTCCATGGCGTCCTTTGCGTTGGCATGCGTGGACGAGGCCTGTACCAGCGCGGTCTCCGCCCGCAGCGCCTTCACCAGCGGGACAGTCTGCTCCAGGAATCGTTTCGCCTCCGCCGAGCGGCCCGCCCGCATGGCCAGAATCGCCCGCGCGGTGCGTTCGTACAGTTGCACAGTGGCTTCCGCATAACGAAGGTTGCGATCATCCTCGATCAGACGGCGCCGGATCACCGGGGTTTGCGGCCGCGAGAGGACGCGGTTCATGATCTCGCGGCACATGCGCAACTCCTCGACACTCTTCGCGAGGGGAACGCCGCGGTCGGCGGGACCCTGCTCCGCGGTTTCAAGTTGCAGGTGTTTCAGCGGAAACAGCGGGTCGAGGTCTCGGTTGATGCGGTCTGTCAGCCGCCGGCGATCGGACTTCCATTGATGAATCGCCGACATGCCCTCCTCGAGGTGGCTGTACAATTCGCGCATGGAGTCCGCGGCCGCACCGAAAAAGTCGCGGAAGTATTCGCTCATGAAGGCCTGTGCGTCCGCTTCGGGGTTCCATAGCATCCGGCCGAGCAGGTAGTCGTTCAGCCGCTTCGGACCCGGCAATTGCGTCACAACGTGCATATAGTGGAAGTGACGCACGCCGCGCGAATAGTAGAGCGGGATGTCGCGCGCCATCACTTTCGTATAGAGCACAGGGAGGCATTTGGTGGTCGACACGCCGTAGTATTCGCCCATCACGTAGCCGCCGCGATAGAACCGCTCGCCGCTCTGCCAGCCGAGGATCGTGTTCCAGATGCCGGCGTTGGTCTCGCGGCAGTCCGGATCGTCGAGCGCGTGGCGGAAACAGCGGTGGATAGGGAACAGCGTGCCGATCGTCCTCTCGAAGTCGAAGCCTTCCGGCAGCGGCCGGCTCGGAGCCGCCAGCGTCTCGGCGTAGATCGGGAAGAATACGGTGACCGGCCTTTTCAGAACTTTCGCGTGTTCGGCCTGTGTCACCGCTTCACGCACCTGGTGCACCATGCGCAGCAGGCGGTCGGTTGGCGTTCCCAGCGCCCGGCAGCGTTCGCACTCGCACCATTTGCCCACGTCGAGCGCCCAGAAATCCAGGATGCCGGCGTCCTTCCATTCCCCTTCGGCGAGTTCCTTGACGATGCGCCGGCACAACTCGGTCATCATGTGCGGATTCGATGAGCACGGGTTCACGCCGAACGCGCTTTGGAATGTGCGCCGCTCGCCTCCGACGAGTCCGTACCATTCCGGGTGCGCTTCGAAATACGAGAGCTTGCCGTCGTGGTTGCGGTCGCCGCGGA
>JADLBG010000542.1 GCA_020847895.1 Bryobacterales bacterium | reverse complement strand
TCGCCATCGGAAGATCGAATCCCGCGCCTTCCTTCCGCACGTTCGCCGGCGCCAGGTTGATCGTGATCGCCTTCGCCGGATACCCCAACCCCGAGTTCACCAGCGCCGACTTGATCCGCTCCCGGCTCTCCCGCACCGCCGTGTCCGGCATCCCCACAGTAATGAAATCCCGCGCCGACCCGGACTGGTACAAGTCCACCTCTACGTCTATCAGGTGCGCGTCGATTCCATACACCGCCGCGCTGCGCGTGCGAAAGAGTCCCACACCGATCAAGTGGCGGTGTGGCGAAGAACCTCTCCGGAAAATAGGATCGCATCAGCTTCTCGACATTAGTAGTATCCTTGTGTTGGCGAGACCCGTGGAAAACCCGCAGTCGAAACTCCGCCATAAGATCCGGAAGACCCGGGCTCCGGACCTGGAGACAGCACCCGGGCGGCTGAACAATCGCGCCTTGCTCCCCACGCCCGCCGCAGACCTCGTGCCCGTCCTCGGAGAGCTTGTCGATTTCGCCATCGCGCTTTCCGGCGCTGATTTCGGTTGTGTTCAGTTGATGGATTCCGCATCCGGCGACCTCAGGATCATGGCGCAGCGCGGGTTCGCGCAGGAGTGGATCAACTTCTGGGACAACGCCGCCAAAGAACAGGGACTGCGCGGCACGGCGCTTGAACAGCGGGCACACGTCATTGTGGACGACGTGAAAGCGAGTTCCTCATTCGCCGGCCCCGCCCTCGAGATTCAACTCAAGGCCGGTGTTCGGGCATTCCAGTCCACGCCGCTCATAGCCCGCTCCGGAAAGCCCATCGGCGTTCTCTCGACGCATTACAGGAAACCGCGCCGGCCGGATAACCGCACCCTTCAACTGCTGGACATGCTCTCCCGCCAGGCAGCCGATGCCGTCGAAAACACTCGCGCCACGGTTGCCTTGCGCGCGAGCGAGGAACGCTTGAGGCAGGTTCTCGAAACCGACGCCATCGGCCTGCTCTTTTTCGATCACACCGGCACGATCATTGAAGCCAACGATGTCTTCTTGAAAATGACCGGTCATACGCGGACCGAGGTGCAACGCCGCGAACTCACATGGCGGCGGATGACGCCCCCGGAGTGGATCGAAATCAGCGGGCAGCAACTCGCCAAACTCGCCGCTACGGGAAGAATAGGACCATACGAGAAAGAATATTTCCTCAAGGACGGGTCGCGGCGCTGGATGATGTTTGCCGGACGGGACCTGGGGGATGGAACGATTTCGGAATATTGCGTCGACATCACGGAGCACAAAAAGGCGGAGACGGCGCTGCACGAGAGCGAGGAGCGCTTTCGCGCCCTGATGAACGCCGGTTCATACTCCGTATATCGCATGAGCCCCGGTTGGGAACAGATGTGGTTTGTCGATGGCAAGGGGTCTGTCGCCGACACGGCGGGCACATGCGGCTGGTTGGAAAGATATATCCCTCCGGACGATCAGACGCGCGTCATGGAGGCGATCGAGCGCGCCATTCGAACGAAGAGTATTTTCGACCTCGAGCATCGCGTCCGGAGAACAGACGGTACCCTGGGTTGGACGCACTCCCGCGCCGTGCCGCTGCTCGATGCAAACGGAGAGATCAGGGAATGGTTCGGGGCGGCCAGCGACGTGACCGAGCGAAAACAGGCCGAAGCGAAACTCTATGAAGCGCACGAGCGGCTTGAGGCCTTGATGCGTTCCCTGCCGGTCGGTGTCATGTTTTCCAATAATCCTGCCTGTACGCACGTCACCGGGAATTCCACCGTACTCGCACTTTTCGGCGCCGGCCCGGAGGACAACATCTCCGCCAGGGCGCTGAACGAGGATGCGTTCGGCCGCAGAGTGCTGTACCTGCAGAACGGCCGGCCGCTCAGCGTGGCCGAGCTACCTTTGCAACGGGCTGCTCGCGAGGGCCGCGTCATTCCCCCCGTGGAGCTCCAAGTCCAACTGCCGGACGGCCGGAGCAGGTTTCTCGAGGTTTCCGGCGCGCCGATTCTGGGCGAGCAGGGAAATGTGATTGGCGGTCTCGCCGTGATCGTGGATATCACGGCGCGCAAGCGGGCCGAAGAAGACCGCGAACAGGCGCGCCTCAAGGACGAGTTTCTGGCGGTCCTGGGCCATGAGCTGAGAAATCCTCTTGCCGCCATCTCCAACGCCGTCCAGGTGCTCTCCGGCGGCGTTACGGCCGCGCAACGCGCCTCCCTGGATGAACTGATTCGCCGCCAGGTGGAGTTTCTGAGACGTCTGGTCGACGATCTTCTGGACGTCTCCCGAATCACCCATGGCCAAATCAGGTTGCAGAAGGAGGGCGTAGACCTTTCAGACCTGCTGCGGATCTCGGCTGCGGCGGCGCAGCAAGCAGTGGCGGAACGGGCGCAGACGTTGGTGATCCGGATGCCCCGGAACCCGGTGTTGTTTATGGCTGACCGGGTGCGAATGAAACAGATTGCCGCCAACCTGCTGGACAATGCTTCGAAGTACACTGACCTGGGCGGCACAATTGAACTCTCGGGCGAACTGGAAGATTCCGAGGTGGTCATCCGCTGCAAAGATACCGGGCGCGGCATTCCACTTGAGATGCAACACCGGATTTTCGAGCCGTTAATCCGCCTGCAGACGGCGGATCAATCTGTTGCCTCGGGCCTCGGCCTCGGCCTGACGTTGGTGAAGCGCTTGGCGGAACTACATGGCGGAAGCGTATCAGTGACAAGCAAGGGCCCCGGCACGGGGAGCGAGTTTGTCGTTCGGCTGCCATTCCTCGAGCCAGAGCCGCCGCTGGGCGAAGCAACCACAGCGCCGCCTCCTCCCCATCGGGCGCTGCGCTTGGTACTGGTGGAGGACAACGCCGACGTAAGCCGGACGATGACTGCTGCTCTGGAACAGGCCGGCCATCAGGTGAGCCGTTTTGCGGACGGACCCTCCGCCTTGTCCGGCATTGAGCATCTGAGGCCGGACGCCGTCCTGCTTGACATCGGGTTGCCGGGCATGAACGGCTACGAAGCATTGGCCCGAATGAGGAAATTGTCTCATCTGCGGAACACGCTGTTCATCGCCATCTCGGGCTTCCAGCAGTCCGCCGCAACTCGAAAATTACGCGCCGGATTCGACCATTACCTGGTGAAGCCCGTGGATACCGCCGCCATCTTGAAGCTGATCACCGGCCGTGCTCGCGAAGACCACCGGGAACAGCCGCGCGTGCTCCTGGTGGAGGACCACGCGGATCTGGCGGCGATGACGGCGGAACTTCTGCGCGGCGAAGGTTTCGAGGTCATGGTCGCGCTGACAGGCCGGGACGCCGTCGATCTCGGGCCCCGCTTCCAGCCTCAACTCATTTTGTGCGACATGAATCTGCCCGACATGAAAGGCTTGGAGGTGGCGCGCAAGCTGCGGGCGGCTTCCCAACCGCGGAGGGTTCACGTCACGATGGTCACCGCGCGATCCCCGGCGGAGATCCAACTGTACAACAGTGAGGCCCAGGAACTCGGTGTCGATGAATTTATTCCCAAGCCGATCACTCCCGGCGTGATCCGGGCGCTCTTTGCGAAGCTGGACGCCCGCTAGGGCGGCAGCCGTGGCCGCGGTGATAATGGGAAAGCAAACAAATGCCCCATCTCATCCAGTCTCCAACCCGAATCGAAGCTGCCGGCAACAAACCGAAGCTCATTGACGAGTTCATCGGGGCCGTCAGTTCGAGTGAATCCCGCCTGAGCATCGCTCACATGCGTTCGCCGGGTGGCTGGAACGAGCCGGGCCAGCGCCCCGAATTCGATGAATTCACCATCGTTCTGAAGGGCGTGTTGCGCGTGGAACATGAAGACGGTGTCCTCGAGGTGCGCCCGGGGCAGGCAATCCACACGAAGCCGGGCGAATGGATCCGCTACTCCACGCCGTTCGAGGAAGGCGCCGAGTACCTTGCCGTCTGCCTGCCCGCCTTCAGCCCGTCTACGGTGCATCGCGACGAGTAGCCCCGCGCTTGATCGTTCAGATGGCCGCCGCGACGCCGCGCAGCACGCTGACGATTGCTGAAACCGCCTGGGCGACGGAATTGCCTGCCCCGCTGAGCGTTCGCAGGATCGTGTCAATCACCGTCTCCACAGCCCGCTGAATCTTCACAATGACGCTCTGAATCTTGTCGGCAATGCCGCTAAGACCCAGAAGATCGGGAAGACGGCGAATCACCCCGAGAACACCTTGCAGCGCGGCCGTCATTTTCTGAAACGCGGAACGAATGGCGCTGGCGAGGATGTTTGCGGCAGAGGCAGGGGTGGCCTGCGCAAGGCGTCCGGCTTCGCGGAGAGCGGAGACCGCCGCTTGGAGGGGGCCGGCCAGCAGGCTGCGGATTTCGTTCAGGGCAAAGTCAGGCAACTCCTCCAGCGCGTTGAAAATGCCGAGGATCTTGCTGTGGATTGCGGTGAGTCCTTGAACCACGGCCTCCACCAATTGTGAAATGGCATTGCCATCAGGTACGCCGGGGAGAATCGGAGTTTCGCTGGGAAGTTGCGGACGGGAAGGCAGGTTGGGCGAGGGAGAGGGCAGCGGCGCCATGGCCACGTAACGCAGTCCGAGGGCGGCGGCGGTGCGCGGCCCTACAACTCCGTCGCGAACCAGGCCGCGCGATTGTTGGAACGCTCGCACCGCCGCGTCCGTTTTCATCCCGAAGGCGCCATCCACTTGTAGATGGAATGCCGGCAACAGCCGGTTCAAAGTTTCCTGGAGTGTCTTCACGCTTTGTCCGTGCGAGCCGAGGGCGAGAGGGCCGGAGATGGAAGCAGTACCGGGGTTCATGCGTCATACCTTCCAGCGATGCCGGCCGGAAGAGTTACTTCCCGCCGGAATTTGCATTCTCGAATCTCCCGAGTATACACCCACCGTCTCTTGACGCGGGTGCGCCCCCGGACGGGCCGCTCCCCTCAGGCGGTGCCCCCTTTGCAGCCGCGCGGAGCGCGCCGGGCATCTTTGGAGACGGCTTGATGTATACTGATGCAGTCCGGAGACCGAAAATGGAAATTCCGGGTCCCAAAATAGGATATTTCCAAACACGCCATATCGCGGTGAAACGCGGAATTTACCTATACAGCTTCTACTTCGCGACTCTGCTTCTTGCAGCCCGCGGCTGGGCGGCCGAATTCCCCGATTATCCCGTTCCACCTCGTGGCGGCTACAAGGTGTCCGCCGAACAGTTCGGCCTCGAGATCGCAGCCAACCCGTTGGCCGATGCGAAGGAACAGAAAACCTACTTCGGAATTGCTTTGACCGGGAAGGGCTACCTCCCTGTTTTCATCTCCGCCTCGAACAACTCGCCTGATGAGAGTTTCCAGCTCCGTAAAGATGCGCTGTCTTTTCTCCTGAGTGGCTCACCCGTTTCCGGGAAGTCAACGCCGGAACTTCGCGCCCGGGCGGGTGAAAGCGTCCTCGTTGCTGACGTTGTCGTGAGCCTTGCTGTTACTATCGGCGCTGCCATGATAGGCGCCGGAGGAGGAGGAAATCCCCTTCCCCTCGAGGCTCTCGGGCTTCATCTCATTTCGAAAACCGCTGACATCCAGCACAATCTCCTGAAGAAGCAACTCCAGAGCAAGACCCTCTCTCCCGGTGAGCAGGTCCATGGTTTTCTGTTTGTTCCCATTCCATCGAAAGCCGGCTGGCGTGAGATTCATGTGCGGATGCCCATTACCCCGCTTCATCTGGAGAAGATCCTCACGTTTGATCTGGCAATTCAGGCGGAGGCAAGATGATGATGCTCGAATTCATGAGAACCGCTGGAAGAGGGCTTGGCGCGTGCATGGTATTCATAGCCGCGCACGTTGCAAGCAGCCAGGACTCAAAGCGGCCCCAAGTCACGCAAGTACTCAATGCCGAGATTGTGCTGACACAGGAATTCTGCAGGACGAAGATCGCCAGAGGCTCGCGATTCAACACTCCGACATTCAGGAAAGAGTGGTTCGAGGTTGGGAAGCCGGCATGCGCCCATATGGAGTCCAGCCTGCGGTATGTGTTCGCGAAAGTTACCCGAGTCGGCCGGGAACCGATGCCTGGCGAAACATCGGCGCACGTGGTTATCACTCCGAAATTTGTGGATCTGAACGCTACTCGTCCGGGTGGCCCTGTCCCCGCTCTGTCAGACCGCGAACTCATCGTGCTCTTGGAGTGGACGGCCAAAGACGCAAACGGACGTCCAGTGTGGACCGAGACCATCGAAGGATCAGCCGTTCATCGACTAGGCTCCGTTTTCGAGAACGGCCGCAAGCGAATTGTCGAGGACGCTGTGATAGACCTCTTGCGCCGATCCGCCCTCAAGATGTCCAACTCGGTCGAACTGCAACAGGTTGCGCGCTAGACCCTGCACCAAGCCCCACTCCCGCCAGGCCCGTTTGAGACAATCACCTCATGCGGTTCGTCATCTTCGCCCTGCCTCTCGCACTCTGGGCCCAATCCATTCCACGCACCTGGAATGCCGCCTCCGTCTCGAGCTTCGAACTCCCCCTGGCGAATCCCGCTTATTCCCCCGTCCAGATATCCGAAGAGGCTTACTACCGCATCCCCGAACGCGTCCTCTACAAGACCTACCCGGTCTACCACCCCAGCCGTGAGCCAGCCGGCTACTTCGACATGCTCAAGAACCAGGAGCCGCAAGTCGCCTTCAACCCCTCCGAATACCACACCCCTGAACAGTGGATCGCCGCCGGAAAACTCGTATTCGAAGCCCCCACCTCCTTCGAGCCCGTCTTCTTCAGTGCCTCCGACCTGCGTGACCCCGCCTTCTACTCCGAAACCGGAATGCCCGTGTCCGCCGATGGAACCGTTCCCTTCGCCCGCTGGGTGGTCCGCGGGAAGGGCGTCGTCGAACTCGGCTCCATGGGCTGCGCCACCTGTCATACCCGCGTCCTCGAACACGGCCGCATCGTCCCCGGAGCCCCCAGCAACAACCCCGCCGATCGCCAGGGCGCGCGTATCATCCGCAAAGCCGCTGCCTTCTCACCGGAGAAACTCACCGCGCGCCTGCGCCTCTTTGCCCGCCAGTTCGAAGTCCCCTGGGTTCCTGACGATCCGAACGCCGCCGCGCGTGCCTTCTCCCTCGCTCAATTCATCGAAGCCGGCGAAGCCATTCCTCCCGGCGTCACCGCGCGCGCCCGCACCAGCATGGTCGTCCCGCCCCAGATTCCTGATCTCATCGGAGTTCGGGAGCGCCGCTTCCTCGATCACACCGGCCTCATCCGCCATCGCGACACCGGCGACCTGATGCGTTACTCCACCGTCTCCCAGGATGTCAGCGCCTATGCCCGTTACGGCCCCGATGACAAGCCGCCCGAACCCCGCGGTTCACGCTACAGCGATCCCCAACTGTACGCACTCGTGCAATACCTTTACTCGCTCCAGCCCCCGCCCAACCCCAATCCCGCCGGTCCCGCCGCGGAGCGCGGCCGCCGCATCTTCACGCAACAAGGCTGCCCCAAGTGCCATACCCCGCCGCTCTACACCAATAACCAATTGGTCCCCTGGGACCGCATCGGCACAGACCCGCGCTACACTCTGAAAACCCGCAAAGGTACCGGCTTTTACAAGGTCCCATCGCTAAAAGGCGTTTGGTATCGCGGCCCCCTCGAGCACAACGGCTCGGTGGCCACCCTCGAGGATTGGTTTGACCCCGCCCGCCTCCGTCCGGATTACCAGCCCACCGGCTTCCGAGGCGTCCCGCCGGCCCGCCGCGCCGTCCCCGGCCACGAATTCGGCTTGAAGCTCAGTCACAAGGACAAGGCAGCGTTGATCGCCTTCCTGCGCACGCTGTGAGCCATGACAAAGACGCTCATCGCCTTCCTGACCATCTGCCGCGCGCTCCTTGCCGCGCAAGACTTCGACGCCGCCCGCCTGGAGGCCCTCCGCAAAGACGCCGCCTCGCGGGGCACCCGTGCCCTGTTGATCCTACACAACGGCAACACAGTGCTCGAATGGTATGCCGGCGGCACAACTCCGGAAACGAAGATCGGCACGGCATCGCTCGCCAAGGCCCTGGTGGGCGGCATGTCGCTGCTGGTGGCCATGTCCGGCGGGCGCATCCAACCCGATGATCTCGCGGCAAAATACATCCCGCGCTGGCAAAGCGACCCCCTCAAGCGCCGCATCACCATCCGCCAACTGGCCACCCACACCTCTGGAATCGCCGACGCCGAACAGGACGGCCTGCCGCACGATCAACTCCCCGGCTGGAAAGGCGACTTCTGGAGGCGTAAACCGGACCCCATCTCCATCGCACTCGACCACGCGCCTGTCCTTTTCGATCCGGGCGCGGGAAACCAGTACAGCAACCCCGGAATGGCTGCGCTCGGCTACGCCGTGACCGCCAGCCTCCGCGGCGCTCCGGATCCGGATATCCGCGCCGTGCTCGCGCGCCGCGTCTGCGCCCCGCTCGGAATTCCCGAATCCGAGTGGAGCATCAGCTACGGCGAAAGCTACAACGTGGACGGCCTGCGCGTCTATGCCACCTGGGGCGGCGCCGGCTTCACCCCCCGCGCCGCCGCCCGCATCGGCCAGTTCATGCTCCAGAAAGGCAATTGGCAGGGCCGGCAACTCATCCCTCGCGAGTGGGTGGAGAAGGTCGCCTCCTACGCCGGCACGCCGCTTCCAAACCGCAGAGAGGATGCCGCCGCGCCCGGCTCGGGCCTGTGCTGGTACACCAACTTCGACGGCGTCTGGGCAGGAGTTCCGCGCGATGCCTTCGCCGGCGCCGGAGCAGGCCAGCAGGCGCTCCTCGTCGTCCCCAGCCTCAACCTCGTCGTCGTGCGAAACGGAAGATACCTCAGCCCGGCGGGTCCGAATCAGTTCTGGAGCGATCTCGTGCGTTACATCTTCCAGCCCGCCGTGGCCGCCCTGAAGCACGCCCCGCCCTATCCGCCGAGTCCCGTTATCCGCCAGGTCACTTTCGCTCCCGTCGAAACCATCGTTCGAAAAGCCCCCGGCAGCGACAACTGGCCTATCACCTGGGCCGATGACAACGACCTCTACACCTCCTACGGCGACGGCTGGGGCTTTGAACCGCTCCTCGCTAAGAAACTGAGCCTCGGGTTTGCCCGAATCACCGGCATGCCGCCCGCGTTTTCCGGCGTCAATCTGCGCTCGGAATCCGGCGAGCGCACCGGCGACGGAAAAAAAGGCATCAAATCGAGCGGCATGCTGATGGTGGACGGCGTCCTCTATATGTGGGTGAGAAACGCCGGAAATTCGCAACTGACCTGGTCAGAGGACCATGGGCGCGCCTGGCAATGGGGGTTCCAGCTCACTGAGAGCTTCGGCTCGCCGGCCTTCCTCAACTTCGGCCGCAACTATGCCGGCGCGCGCGACGGCTTCGTCTACTCCTACTCGCAGGACGGCCCCAGCGCGTATGAATCCTACGACAACCTCGTACTGGCGCGCGTGCCTCGCGGCCGCATCCGCGACCGCGCCGCCTATGAATTCTTCGTAAGGCGGGATGCCTACGGCCGCCCCGTCTGGAGCCGCGACATCGCCCGCCGCGGCCCTGTCTTCTCCCACCCCGGCTCGTGCCAGCGCGTCGATGCCGTCTATCATCCGGGGCTCAAACGCTATCTGCTGCTGCTTGGCGAAAACCACGACAGCGCCTGGGGCATCTATGACGCTCCCGAGCCCTGGGGACCGTGGACAACCGCCTTTCACACCGAACGCTGGGACCTTGCGGGCACTCATGGCTACCGGCTCCCTGCGAAATGGATGGCGCCCGATGGCCGTTCCATGTATCTCGTCTTCTCCGGCGTCAGGCAAAACGACGCCTTCTGCCTTCGACGCATGGACCTCGACATCGCACCCCGCTGACCCTCGCGATTTGCCATCCCGCCTCTCTCGCGACAGAATAGTGAGTCACCCCCCAGGAGGTGCTTCATCATGAATACGAAGCTTTCCCGCAGAAAAACCCTTCAGATTGCCGGCATCGGCGGCGCCGCGTCCCTGGCAGCTCCCCAACTCGCCAAGGCTGCCGCCGCGAAATGGCCCATCTCTGTCATGGGCGATGGCGTTCCCAGGATCTGCGCCTATGCCGGACCCAGTGAGGCGGCTAACCGTGCCTTGCAACAGGTAGGCGTCTATCACGTCATCGGCGGCATCGGCGGCCGTACGCCCTGGACGGAAGAGGCGATTCGCTCCACCATCACTCGCCTCAAGGGCCAGGGCATGACCGTGGTGAACGCCATGATCGGCGGCATGCACGACATCATCCATGGCGGCCCCAATCGCGATCAGGAGATCGAGAACATCATCCAATCCACCCGCGCCGCCGGCAAAGCCGGACTCCCCTGCATCGAGTACAACTTCTATGCCCACCGCCTGGTGGAAGGCTACGAAGAGGAACTCGGACGCGGCGGCTCCGGGCTCACCCGCTTCAACTATGCCCGCGTCAAGGACCTGCCCCCGCTCGAACAGGAAGGCGCGCACACCATGGAGGACCTCTTCAAACGCGCCGAGTATTTCCTCAAAGCGGTCATCCCCGAAGCGCGGAAAGCGAACGTCCGCTTCGCCCTCCACCCCAATGACCCGCCCGCCCCCATTTCGCGCGGCTCCCAGCAGATGTTCGCCACCTTCGCCAACTGGAAACGCTATCTGGACCTCGTGAAGAGCCCCTACAACGGCATTACGTTCGATTGCGGCGTCACGCGCGAGCTCGGCGAAGATCCCGTCGCGGTCTGCCGCTACCTTGGTTCGCGCGACGTGATCAACCATGTCCACTATCGCAACGTCACCGTGCGCCAGCCCTACGTCGATTACACCGAAGTATGGCTCGACGAGGGCCAGGTCAACATGTTTGAAGTCATGAAGGAACTGGTCCGCCAGAAATATTCCCGCAGCCTTCTCCCCGAACACCCACGCGCCATCGATATCGACCGCGAGCGCGGCATTCGCGGCCAGTACGCCAAGGTGGGCGGCGGCGGCTTCGTGGGCGAGATCTACAACTACGCCTTCGCCAAAGCCATGCTCCTGGCTGTGCTCTCCCAATAGAGGCAGGCCACCCAAAGCCGGGCATCATAAAAACTCTGCGATCTCCGCGCCTCCGCGAGAGCCTTCTTCCTCACACCAGCGAGAACCCGGATACATCTCACCGGTCTGAGGCGCATCCTCGTCTATATGTAACCCAGCTTCTCGCAAAGATCGCGCCCGGACCGCCCATTCGTCTGGATATCCTTCAGCCTTCGTAACTGATCCAGATTGATCCTCAGTTTTCGGGCAACCGCCTCGGCCAGAGGCGCTATCTGGCGCCGGAAATAGGCATTCGCCACCACGATCACCGTAAATTCGCGAAGGAACGCTCTCGCGCACGTTACTTCATCGTGGTAACCGTGATTCGCCCCGTCCCATTGATGGTCAGAGATCACCTGATCGGTGAACACCTGCGTCACCCCCTCGTAAAGAAAGCTCCCCAGAGTGCTCAGAAACACCGGCATCTCCGTGCTGAAAGACGAAAAGCTGTGCACTCCCTCGTGCACGGCGTGGCCCAGCGTCGCTCCCATCTGCAAGTGGATCGACCGGTCATGCCAGTCATAAACTCCTCGCGTATTCTGGTCCACGGAAAACCCGCGTTTTCGCATATCACTGCTGAACGTGTAATCCTCATGCTCACCCACCGAGGACACGATGTCTCCCACCGGACTCGAGACATTGAAGTTGGAGGCGCTCGGGTGTTTGTTCAGAAACGGGCCCACCTGCCGGCTCGCGATGATCATGCATTCGATAAACTCCGGCAGCATCGTCAGTTCGTCGCGGCTGAGATATTTGAGTGACCGGTTGGTGTTGTATTTCTTGTACGCTTCGAACAGCAGGTCGCGCAGCGCCGCCTGACCCTCGCGGAGGCTCTTCCTGATGGATTCCAGATCCTTCTTCATCTGAGCCGTATCTTTGACGAGTTGATCGAGACCGTTGCCTGCCGCGGGAGCGGCGGCCGGGCCGGAAGCCGTTTTCATCGGAATGAAAATCACGCCGGCCCTCGGGTTGCCGTTCCGCCGGGCGCTCGCGCTGAATCGCCAGTTATACCCGTCCGCGGTTGGCACATTGCATTCCACATAATGATGCAGATACCAGTTGATCTCCTGGGGAATGAGCGTCTTGAAGTTCGCAAAAATCAGTTCCTTGACGTCGATCCCGAATTTTGCCGCGACGGTCTCCCACGTCTCTCCGTCTTCCACCAGATGACGAAAGCTCGGCTGTGGGACGAAAGTGATGGGAACACGCCGGGCGGGAGGGGGTTCCAATTCATTTCCTGGCTTGAGACTGGCCATGCCGGATGTACCTCCTCGCAATCCTGCTGCTGATACCAGCGAATTTGGAGTGCTCTTCTGACTGCCGGCATCGGATTTTTCCCGGCCGCGCGGGCAACCGGAATCGCCGTCCACTAGACTATGCTTGTGAGCACCCCCGAGCCCGAGGCCCGGCTTTCCGTCAAGATAAAGAGCCCGTGGGACAAATCCGCTGCTTGGGCGCGCGTTCTGATGGATGGACGCCTGGAACTCGAATTGTATGACTTCAGTCCGGAAGCACAAGCGCACATGGGGAATGATGTCGCGTGGCTGTATCGCATCGAGCCGGTCCACAAGCCGAAGCTATGTGAGTTGTTGGAAAAGCGCACCGGCGCCCCGATTGTCAACGATGAGATGCTGCTCCATGTGTTTGCCGAGAGCTTCGCCCATGTCCACGCCATCCGCGATTGGCTTCGTGAAAACGCCATTCCCTTTGAGGAGGAATTCGACTCCTGGGCGTGATGCGCCGCCTGACATCCTCACCTCATGGAACGGAGCAGAGCATGGAACCGGAAATCCTTTATTCGCGCCACCAGCGCGGCGATGCGGCCTGGGGGGAGATCACCCTCAACCGGCCCGCCAAAGGCAACGCGCTGAACATGCCGATGTTGACCCAACTCGCGTCGCTGCTCCCGGACATTGCAGGCGATCGCGAAGTGCGAGCCCTGGTGATTCGCGCTCAGGGACGGTTCTTCTGCACCGGCGGCGACATCGAATCCTGGAGCGCTCTTTCGCCGTGGGATATGGCTCAGGATTGGATTCTTCCCGGCATCGATGTCTTCGACAAGATTGCCGCGCTGCCCCAACCCGTAATCGCCGCCATTACCGGGCACGCGCTCGGCGGCGGCCTCGAACTGGCGATGGCGGCCGACCTCCGCATCGCTCTGCGGCCGGCCAGACTCGGTACGCCTGAGGTCACCCTCGGGATGATCTCCGGCTGGATGGGAGTGCGCAGGCTCGCGGAGATCGCCGGTGTGGCGCGGGCCCGTCACCTGACCCTGCTCGGCTCGCCCATCACAGCGGCCCAGGCCCTCGACTGGGGTCTTGTCACCGCAGTCGCCGAAGACCTTGCGGACATGGAACAGCAACTCGGCGTCTGGCTCGACAAACTGTGCGCAAACGGTCCTATCGCTATGGCCCTCACAAAGAATATTCTCGCCACCATGCACCAGGATCTCCGCCGCCAGCATGCCGCCGCTGTCGCCCAGGCCGCGGCATCCAGCGACTGCAAGGAAGGCGTCAAAGCCTTCCTCGAAAAGCGCAAGCCCGTCTACCACAACCGCTAGGAGGCCCCGATGAGCACGGCCAAATTCCTCTCCGCGGTCGGCGCCGCGGCACTCATCAAAGACGGCGACACCGTCGCCATCAGCGGTAACGGTTCCGGCATGATCTCGGCCGAGGCGGTGTTCGCCGCCATCGAACAGCGCTTCCTTCAAACCGGGCATCCTCGCGATTTGACGCTCGTCCACTCGCTCGGCCTCGGCGACCGCGGCGCGCTCGGCACAAACCGGTTCGCTCATGAGGGAATGCTTCGCCGTGTGATCGCCGGCCATTTCACGTGGTCCACCAAGATGCAGCAGCTTGTCCGCGACAACAGGATCGAGGCCTATTGCTTCCCCGGCGGAGCCATCCAGCACCTGCTCCGGGAGATCGGCGCGGGACGTCCCGGGCTCTTCACGCATTGTGGTCTGGGCACATTTGTCGATCCCCGGCACGACGGCGGCCGCTGCAACGAACGGACGCGCGAGGAACTTGTCGAACTGATGCGCATCGATGGCCGCCCCGTGCTTCGCTACAAGCCGTTTCGCGTGGATGTCGCCATCATTCGCGGCACCTACGCCGACCGGCGCGCAAACATCAGCCCCGAGGAAGAGGCCATCGATATGGACATCCACTCGATTGCCCTCGCGGCTCACAACTGCGGCGGCACGGTCATTGCGCAGGTGCGGCAGGTGCTCGAAACCGGGTCGCTCCACCCCCGCCACGTGCGCGTCCCGGGCATCCTGATGAACGCCGTGGTGGAGGATCCCGCGCAGGAACTCTTCTACGGCCTGCCCTATGATCCGGCGGTCAGCGGCGCGAAACGCGCCCACCTCGGCGCAATCGCCGCCGGAATTCCCTCGAAGCTCGAACGCCGCATCGTCGCCCGCCGCGCCGCTATGGAACTTCGCCCCGGAGCCTCCCTCAACTTCGGTTTCGGAATGCCCGGCGGCATCTTCGGAGTGATTGCGGAGCAAGGCAACCAGCACGAGTATTGGATGAGCGTCGAACAGGGAACACACAACGGCCGCATGCTCGACGAACGCCTCTTCGGCGCGGCGCGCAACACTGATGCGATTGTCCCCTCCATCGAACAGTTCGATTTCTACAGCGGCGGCGGAGTCGACATCACCTTCCTCGGCATGGGCGAAACCGACGCCGCGGGAAACGTCAACGTCTCCCATTTGGGCGGCAATCTCATCGGCCCCGGCGGCTTCATCGAAATCGCCCAGAATGCCAAGAAAGTGGTGTTCTGCGGTTCCTTCGATGCCCAGGGCACGCGCTTGCAGTGGTCGGAGGGGAGGATGAAAATCGTCGAACCAGGCCTCGTCCGGAAATTCGTGAAGAACGTCGAGCGCATCACCTTCTCCGCCGCCTACGCCCGCGACACCGGACAGCAGGCGCTCTACGTCACCGAACGCGCCGTGTTCCGTCTCGCCACGGACGGCCTCGAATTGATCGAAGTCGCACCCGGCATCGAAATCGAGCGCGACATTCTCCCGCACATGGACTTCCGCCCGCGGATGTCCAACGTCGCGATGATGCCGCCATCAGTGTTTGAGTGACGCCAGTTGATTGCGTATAAAGGCGCGATTCGGCAGCTTGCCGTCCCAATGCTGCCACAGGTCCACGCGCCGCGCCTCCATCGCGTCCGCCTTCGCGGGATCGCCGGCCACGCGATAGAGACTGGTCAGCGGCCGGTACAGGTTCGACAACTTGTTAGCGTCCCGAAGGTCACCCCACGGATCCGGCTTCGATGCCATCACCTTGTCCACCAGTTCCTCGTATATCGCGATCGCCCGCCGCGAATCACCTCGAGAGGCTTGGTAATCCGCCAGCGCGGACAGCGCCGTCACCAGGCCGCTATCCGGGGAAATACGTTCCGCTGGATGCTCATGCGTCGCCTGGAAAATCGACAGCGCCTCTTCAATCCGCTGCCTGGCTTCCTCGGGCCGGCCAAGGGAGAGCAGCGGATAAGAGGAAACGGCCAGCAGTTCGGCCCGGTCGCGGCGCGCCGTGAGGTTCTTCGCCACTTCCCCCAGCCGCCGAATGCCGAGATCGCACACCGCCAACGCCCGCCGCGGATCCCGGTGCCGCAAGATCGCTCCAAGCGCCCCGGCCGTCGCTCCCAGCCGCCCTCTACTCGTGAAATCGTTCGGGCTTTTCTGTGCGGCTTCTTCCGTAAGATCCAGGGCCTTCTGAAGAGGCTCGATTGCTTCCAATGGCCGCCCGAGGCTAATGCCTCCGTCCTCGCCCAGCAGCAGTCCTTGGCGGATGAGAGCTCCGTGAAGGGCGATCATTCGCGCCGTCTCGCTCATGCCGGATTGTTGCTCGGCAATCTCGCGTGCTTCCTGGATGGCCCGTAGCGCCCCCTCCAGATCCCCCTCGTCGCGAAGCGCGCTCGAAAGCATGCTCAATCCGCTGCTCAGGCGGCGGTTGCCCGGCGGGAGCGTCCTCGCCACCGCGACACTCTTGCGCGCGTACTGAGCCGAGTCGCCGTACCGGTGCGCGCTTCGATATGCCAGCGAGACGTTGGAATACATCATGGCAATCTCGTCGCGTTCGCTTTCCGTTGCCTCCCCATGGTGAAAATACGCCTCCAGCCGGCCGTCCACTCTCTGCGCGTGCACCAGTGCGTCCGCATTGCGCTGCTCGGATGCCGCCACAACCATTCGGTCATGGGCAATCCGCGCGGACCGGTATAAGGACCCTCGATCCTCCGGACGTGCGGCGAGCACCGCTTCCGCTAATGCGTCAGCCTTTTTCAATGTCTCTTCCGCCTTGTCAAAATGGCCGAGATTCAGCTCCGTGGGCACTCCTTGAATCCGCGCTACCCGTTCGTAGCCATCGGCAATCTCCCCTGCCAGGTCCATGTCCCCTTGAGCGCCCCTGCGAAGTCCTTCCAGGTACTCGAGCGAAGTGCTCACCAGGCGCTCCCTCGCCTCGGTCGAGCCCGGCAGGCCCCGGATGGCGCGGTCCAGTTCGAATACCCGGTTCGAGAGTTGCCGCAGTTGTTGGAACCGGCTTTCCGCTACCAGGCGCTCGCGATTGGCTACATACAGTCCCGCCGACAAGCTCGCCACCACCGTGGCGGCGGTGGCCACCGCCGCCCGGTAACGCCGTAGGAACTTACGGGTTCGGTACCATACGTTGCCCGAGCGCGCCGCCACGGGCCTCGACTCCAGCACCGCCCGGATATCCGCCGCGAATGCGTCCATCGAGGCGTACCGTTCCCCGGGTTCCTCACGCAGCGCCTTGCTGAGAATGAAATCGAGATCTCGCGAAACGCGCGAATTCAGCCGGCTCGGCGGAACCATCTCCGGCCTCGTCTGGTCCCGTCTACCCTCGTGTGGCGCACATCCCGTAAGCATCTTGTACAGCACCACGCCCGACGAGTACACATCCGTGGCCGTGGTTTGGAGAAGGCCCTTCCATTGCTCCGGACTGGCATAGTTCGGTGTCAGCAGGCGGTCCACCGTCTGGGTGGCCTCTTCCGTCGCATCCAACAGTTTGGCGATCCCAAAGTCCAGCAGCTTCGGCTGCCCCGCGCTGTCCACCAGTATGTTCGAAGGCTTCAGATCGCGATGGATGATGAGCCGGTTGTGGGCAT
>JADLBG010000541.1 GCA_020847895.1 Bryobacterales bacterium | reverse complement strand
GCTCTTCTTCACCCATGCCGAGATCGTGAAACTGCCGAGCCCGCTCCCCAAACTCGCGCTCGACGCAATCGACACCCAGTCCGACGACCCGTTGAACGTCAGCCCGTTCCCCACCTTCCCCGCCGCTGTCTTCGAACTCGTGTTCGCCTGGTTGGTCCCCGTGTTTCCCGTCCCGCTCGAATCCGCCACCGTCGTGTTCGCCGCGTTCTCCCCAAGGTGCCACACGCCCTTGTATCCGTTGCTCCACACTGCCGTTTTGTTCTGCTGGTCCCCCGCCGAGGCGTTGCCGTAGGAAACGTAAACCACCGTGTCCGCCGCCGGCGACAGTGCCGCTATCTGCACCCACGCCGCCACCTCGCCCGTGGCCGCGTTGTACCGCTCCAACTCGTGGTTCAGCTTCGTCACCCCGTCCGCGGCCGTGAACAGGATGTCCGTCCCGTCCGCCTTCCCCACTCTGCCCCCGTTCCCAACCGTCTTCAGGTTCGCGTCCGTCGCCGCGAACAGAACCGGGAAATTCGTCAGGCTCCCCGGCCCCGCCACGCGCGTGTGGTTGATCGTAATCGCCTTGCGGTTGCTCCACCCGGTGTTGTACCAGGCGGGCGTTTGCCCCATCGCCGCCGTAACCGCCAGCAACGCCATCACTACCATCCGCGCCGGGCCATGCCAGTCGTTCTCTCTTGGGGTTCTCATGAGGATTCTCCTCGTCCCGTCACTTCACACGGATCCCATCACGGAATGTTCCGTTGATGTAGCTCTGCGTCGCCAGCCACACATCCGCCGGCAGGTTCTGCCGCAACCGCGCCATGCCCCGGTTCACCGCGTCCTGCCGCTCGCTCTCGAACTGCCGCAACATCGCCGGCAGCGGCGGCTGTTCGTAATGCGCCCTTGCGTTCGCATGCTCGTTCTGCCGCTGGTCAATCGCCCGCAACTCCAGCGCCACCGCCGCCGAGATCGCCGCCAACTGCGCATGTCCCGCCACGGTCAGCGCGAACGCCGCCGCCGCCTTGTTGTCCAGATCCACCGCGCCCGCCGCCGTCTGGTTCGCCTTCAACCCTGCCAGCCACGTCAACACCGAGCCGTGGAAGTAAAAGAACTCACGGTAGAGGGCTACGTGGTCCTTCGGGAGGAGATTGGTAAGCACCGGCGGCGCAGGCCTCTTTCCCGTCTGCCCAAACGCCGCAAAGGACAAAAAGAAACACAATAAGATCGTCTTCTTCATCGCGTCTCCGCCGTGCCGTCCGAATTAAGGTGTATGAGATCCGATTGTCGCTTCACACACTAATCGATTTTGCGCAATCATTCAAGAGAAATCTGCGAAACCACCTCATGGAAAAATGGCATATGCCAAATCTCTGCGCGCTCTACCGCCTCTGCGGGAAACCCGTTCACAATCAAAAAAAATTAATTTTGCCTCTCCCAAATCACTGACAATACGTCCCTTCCCGGCTCTCCTGCCTTCTCCATCCCTCCGCGAGCCCGCACCCGCCCTATATCCTGAAGTCGAGTCGAGACTTCGACGGGAAACGAGGTACAGAATGTCAGATTTAGAGAAAAAACAACAAATCGCCCGCGAGAACGGCAGTAAATCCAAAGGGCCCATCACCCCCGAGGGCAAGAAGCGTTCCTCCCTCAACGGCATCACCCACGGCCTCGCCTCCAAGTGCGTCGTCCTCGCCAATGAATCCCAGGATGCCTATGACCAGCTCGCCGCCCAATACCAGCAGGAATGGCAGCCCGTCTCCCTCACCGAATCCCATCTCCTCACCGCCATGGTCAACTCCTGCTGGCGCCTCCGCCGCATCTGGTCCATCGAAACCGCCCTCATCGACTCGGAATTGTTCACCCAGAAAGAGGATTTCGAAGCCGCCTGGTCCCACCACCACCCCGCCATGCGCGCCATGGACGCCATGACCGTCGTCCAGGCCGAAAGCCCCATGATGCTCGAAACGCTCCACCGCTACGAACTCCGCTATGACCGCCTCTACCGCTCCTCCATGGATCAACTCCTCAAACTCCGCCGCCTCCGCAACGCCCCCGAAATCGCCCCAACCCTCCCAGCCCCTGAACCGCAACTCTGCGAGACTCCCGAACAAGCCCCGCCCCCAACCCCCGCCGCCTGGTACTCCCGCTTCCTTGCCTTCCTCCTCGCCCTCCTCGCCGCCCTCCGTCCCCCTGCCCGAAAATCGCGAAAATCCTCCCAAAAAGCCGGTCGCCGCTCAAGCGAACCAACCCCCCTCTTCCATTCCGCCTTCTACACCTTCGAATTCCCCGAATTCTTCGCCTGGCTTACTTCATTTATCCCCACGCCCGCCCGCCCCAAACACCAGGCGCCGCCCCAGAGCGAGTAACTGTCCATGCGGCATCCGAAAAGTCATCCCGCGGCGCGGGAGATGTCTCCCCGTCATCTCGCCCCTCCTCCGTTCCCTCAAATCCCCAACTCGGCCTTCACCGCCGCAAACTGCGCCGCCGCGAATTCCAGGTCCTCTCGCGTATGTGCCGCCGATACCTGAATCCGGATCCGCGCCTTGCCCTTCGGCACCACGGGGAACGAAAACCCGATCACGTACACCCCGCGGGCCAGCAGCAGGTCCGCCATCCGCGCCGCCAGCGCCGCGTCCCCAAGCATCACCGGAACAATCGGATGCTCCCCGCGAAAAATCTGGAACCCCAGTCCGCTCATCTGCTCGCGGAAGTACTTCGTGTTGCTCTCCAACCGGTCCCGCAAGTCCGTGGAGCGCGAAAGCAGCTCCAGCGCCTTCAGCGAAGCCGCCGCAATCGGCGGTGCCACCGTGTTCGAAAACAGGTACGGCCGCGACCGCTGCCGCAGCATCGCGATGATCTCCTTCTTCCCCGATACATAGCCCCCGCTCGCCCCTCCCAGCGCTTTGCCGAGTGTCCCCGTGAGTATGTCCACGCGCCCCATCACCTGATGATGCTCGTGCGTGCCCCGGCCGTGCTTGCCCATGAAGCCCACGGCGTGCGAGTCGTCCACCATCACCAGCGCCTCGTGCTTCTCCGCCAGTTCGCAGATCGCCGGCAGGTTGGCGATGTAGCCGTCCATCGAAAACACCCCATCCGTGGCGATCATCCGGTGCCGCGCGCCGGACGCCTCTTTCAACCTCGTCTCCAAATCGCCCATGTCGCTGTTGCGGTACCGCAGACGCTGCGCTTTCGAAAGCCGGATCCCGTCAATGATGCTCGCGTGGTTCAACTCATCGGAGATCACCGCATCCTCGGCCCCCAGCAGCGTTTCAAACAATCCGCCGTTGGCGTCAAAACAGGACGAATACAAAATGGTGTCGTCCATCCCCAGAAACTCGCTGATCCGCCCCTCGAGTTCCTTGTGCGGCGTCTGCGTCCCGCAGATGAACCGCACCGAGGCCAGTCCGTAGCCCCACTTGTCCAGCGCCTCATGCGCGGCTGCGATCAACTCCGGATGCTGCGCCAGCCCAAGATAGTTGTTCGCGCACAGGTTCAGCACCCGTGCTCCGTCCGCCAGGCCGATGTGCGCACCCTGCGCCGTGCCGATCACCCGCTCGTTCTTGTACAATCCCCCCGCCCGGATCTCCTCCAGCGTGTCGCGGAGGTGCTGCTCCATTGCGCCGTACATCGCTCACCTCTCCCACGAAAGAATCACCTTGCCGCAATTGCCTTCCCGCATCGCCGCAAATCCCTTCTCGAATTCCGTGTAGTGGTACCTGTGCGTGATCACCGGGTCGATCTTCAACCCCGATTCCAGCATCACCGTCATCTTGTACCACGTTTCGTACATCTCCCGGCCATAGATTCCCTTGATCGTCAGCCCGTTGAAGATGACCGTGTTCCAATCGATCTGCATCGGAGCCGAAGGGATGCCGAGCATCGCGATGCGGCCCCCGTGCGCCATGTTGGCGAGCATGTCCCGAAACGCCTGCTCGTTACCCGACATCTCCAGGCCGATGTCGAAGCCTTCCGCCATGCCCAGTTCCTTCTGCGCGGATGCGATCGTTCGTTCTCTCACGTCAATCGCCAGCGTAACACCCACTTTCCGCGCCAACTCGAGCCGCGCCGCATTCACGTCCGTGATCACCACGTGCCGCGCCCCGGCGTGCCGCGCCACCGCCGCCGCCATGATCCCGATGGGACCCGCTCCGGTCACCAGCACATCCTCGCCCAACACAGGAAACGACAGCGCCGTGTGCACCGCATTGCCGAATGGATCGAAGATCGACGCCACATCCAGATCCATCGATGGCGCATGCCGCCAGATGTTCGACATCGGCAGCGTGATGTATTCCGCGAACGCCCCGGGGCGGTTCACTCCCACACCCTGCGTGTGCGCGCAAAGATGGCGCCGCCCCGCCATGCAGTTCCGGCAGCGCCCGCACACGACATGGCCCTCTCCCGAGACGATCTCGCCCTCATGGAAGTCGAGAACGTTCGAGCCCGCGGCCGCCACCTTGCCCACGAACTCGTGCCCGATATGCATCGGCACGGGAATGGTGCCCCTCGCCCAATCGTCCCAGTTGTAGATGTGAAGATCCGTTCCGCAGATGCCCGTGCGCAGCACTTGAATGAGAACATCGTTGATTCCCATGCCCGGCGCCGGCACATCCTCCAGCCAGAGCCCTGGAGCCTCTTTCGCCTTCACGAGAGCTTTCATTATATGAAACCTTTCGTCTCTTATCTTAAACGATCCGGCCTTCCGCCCGCCCCGTCCGCCGCATGCGCGCCGGAGAGAGTATTCCCTTCAAAACGCGAGCTTCTGCTTTCTCACCGCGAGGATAAAAGCGTCGCGGCGCGCGCGCACTTCCTCCGCGCTTTTCTTCGACCAGTCATAGAACCCTTGACCCGTCTTGACGCCCAGTTTCCCCGCGTCGCGCAACTCCCGCAGCATCCTCGGAGCCCGCGGCTCATTCAGCAAATCGCGCGCCACGTAGTCGGTGATCGCATAACTCATGTCCAGGCCCACCATGTCCTGGTGCTCGAGGATTCCGTACGCCGGCAAACGCAGCCCAAACCCCGCGCGCGCCGCCAAATCCACGTCCTCCACGCTCGCGATCCCCTCCTGCACAATGTGAACCGCCTCCCGCACCAGCGCCATCTGCAGTCGGTTGCCGAGTTGTCCCGGGCGGTCTCTGCGCACCACCACCGCAATCTTGCCGCAACCCTCGAGCAGCCCTCGCATCTCCTCCACCACCTCTGGCGCGGTTCGTTCGCCCTTTACCAGTTCCACCAGCGGCATCAGGTGCGGCGGATTCCAGAAATGGGTCGTCAGCACCCTCTCCGGGCGCGAGCATCTCGATTGAATCGCCGTGATGCTCAGCCCCGAGGTGTTCGTGGCCAATATCGCCTCCGGCTTTGCAAGGGAATCCATCCGTGCGAAGAGATCCTGCTTGAACTCCATGTCTTCCGGAGCCGATTCAATCACCAGGTCCACCTGCCGCACTGTGTCATCAAAGCCGGTCGAAGCATGAAGCAGCCCTGGAACCCGGGCCGCGGCATCAGGATCCGCAAGCCCGTTCTCCCCAACCAGCTTCGCCTGCCCTATCGCTTTCTCGAGCCCCCGGCGCGCGCTCTCCTCCGCCCGGCTGAGGATTGTCGTCTCGACACCCCCCAATGCGAGCGTCAAAGCGATGCCGGGCCCCATCATCCCCGTGCCGATTACGGCGGCTGTTTGAATGCTCATAGATTATTCCGGCTTGTGCGGGCCTCGCCCCGCGGCTTTCCTCCGCTCCTCTTCCGGCAGGGCGCTGTTGAACGATGCGCCGAAGCCCGTCGTCTGTCTGTAGGCGTAAGCCTGCCAGGGATCATTGCCGTCGATCAACGGATCTCCGGTCTTGCGAAGATAGGCCTCCATCGTTCCCCGCAGCCGGGCGAGCGTGGCCGCCTGCTCCGCGTCTTCGGCCAGATTGCGCACCTCGTAAGGGTCCGCCGCGACGTCGTACAGTTCCTCCGGCGGACGCTTCCCGAAGCAGAGTTCGTACTCGCGCGCATATTTCTTCTCGTTCGAAGTATCTGCCATGAAGTCTTTCGTGGGGCTTCCGTCCACATCCCCGTGAAATGTCTTGTTCGACGAGACGAAATCCGGCCCTCCGGTGGGCCACCGCTCCGGCGCGAAATTTCGAATGTAAAGGTAACTGTCCGTGCGCAGGCCGCGCATCGGATAAGTCTCCCCGTCAGGCCGGCACCACGTGTGGCGTTCCATCGCGGTATACACATGATCGCGCTGCCGGTCCGGCTCATTGCCCTCGAGCCGCCGCAGCAGGCTTCCTCCGGCGGTTCCCTCTGGAACGGCCATGCCTGCCGCTTCCAAAAAAGTGGGCGCAAAATCGATGTGACTCACAAAATCCTCAATCCGCCGTCCTCCCGCAATGCGGTCCCGCCAGCGGATGGCAAGCGGCATCCGCGTCCCGCAATCATAGAGGTTGGCTTTGGCGCGGGGAAACGGCATTCCATTGTCGCTCGTGACCACAATCATCGTGCGGTCCAGTTCATTGCTCTTCAATATGTCGAGCGCGCGCCCCAGTTGCTCGTCGAACCACTCCACCTCCATGTAGTAGTCGAGCAGGTCGCTGCGCACTTCCTTTGTATCCGGCAGGAACGCCGGCACAGTTACCTCGTCCAGCTTCTTGCCAGCCTTGAGCCCCGCGCCGCGGGCGTAGATGCGATGAGGCTCCGTGCTGCCCAGCCAGAAGAAAAACGGCTTTCCTTGCGGCCGCTCTTTGAGAAACTGCTCGAAGTTTGCCGCGTAGTCCCTCGGGTCGATTCCTTCACGAACAGGAGCGGCATGCAGCCGCTCATTGTATTCGCGGCCCGTGGGATTCCGTGTCAGTCCGGCCGCCCTCCAATCGCCCGGGCCCCAGCCTTTGCCCGTGTAGCCGGTGAAGTAGCCGGAATCCTCGAGGAGGTGCGGAAACAGCGCAAGCCGCGGCGGTATCGTTCCGTACAGCACGCCCGCCTCTCCCACCTGCCAGATTTGGCGTCCTGTCAGAATCGCGCTGCGCGACGGTGTGCAGGAGGGGGAAGCGCAGTAGGAGTTGGTGAACAGAACCCCCTCGCGGGCCACCCTGTCGAAAGCCGGCGTCTTCACTGCCTTGTCCCCGTAGGCGCCGGCGTGAGGATAGGACATATCGTCGGCAAGCACGAAAAGTATGTTCGGCCGGCTCTCCCCGCGGCGGCTGCAGCCTGCCAGTGCAACCCCCATCGACGTGATCCACTCGCGCCGGTTGATGCGTTCCGCCATTTTTCGAACTATTATGGCATGAGGCTAAATCCACCGAGGAGACATTCACATGATCGTCATTCGCAACTGCTTTGTCGCCAAACCGGGAAGCGCCAGCAAACTCGCGGCCCAACTCAAAGAAGCCGCCGCCGCTGCCGGCTTTTCCACGTTCCGCGTTCTCACCGACATGACCGGCGATTTCAACCGGGTCATCCTGGAATACGAAGCTGCAACCATAGGTGAGTTCGAGGAACGAATGAAGGAATACGCTACCAACGAATCCTTCCGCGAGAAGATGAAGGGTTATACGGACCTCTATCTCACAGGCGCCCGCGAGATTCTCCGCGTCGTCTGACGTTACAGCATTCCCGCTTTCCGGAGCACCTTCTCCGACTTTTGCTTGATCTCCATCGCCACTTCGTAGGGATCGCCCTTTTGGAGCCTGGGATAGAAAAGCTCCACCGATAGCGGACCCTCGTAGCGCGCCTTGCGAAGGGCATGCAGGATCTTCACCAGCGGCGACACGCCGTCGCCCGGAATGTCGCGCGTCGAATTATCGAGCAGTTCCCGCGGGATGTCCGGAACGTCCTGGAAATGGACGTGGTGGATCTCGCCGGGGCGAATCATGTCCAAGTCCTCCATTTTGCTCAAGCCTGCGTAAAAGTGGTAAAAGTCAAACATCGGTTTGACAAAGGGGTGATTTACTTCGCGAAGTAACTTGAGGGAAGTCGGCAGGCACCCGACGAAGGTCGAGCCGCGCATGAATTCCAACATGGCCGTGACGCCGAACGGCCTGACGATCTCGCCCATCTCACGCATGCGGTCGACGGCCTGCTTGTAATCATCAAGGGTGTACTTCCCGGCGGCGGCGCAAGGGATCACCATGCGGTCCACCCCGGCCGCGGCGAACTGCTCGGCGCGGAACTTCAGCTCAGTGAGGGCCTTTGCCCGTTGCGGACTGGGCTCGACAAGCCCGCGCACACCGCTGCCGCTCGAGACGGCTTTCATTCCCAGGTCGCTCAACAGGCGTTTGGCCGCGGGCAGACCCTCTTTGGCCACAAACGGATCGAGTAGCTGGGGGATGATCTCGACGTGACGAATGCCGGCTCTTGCGTACCCTTCGAGCGATTGCCGAAACGTCGATCCCGCCGAAGTAGTCTGGTGGAGGCAGAGAGGCCACCTGGAAGCGGAGGATGCCAGAGCCAGGGCGGGGGCGGATTGGAGGAGGGTGCGTCTGGTGATCATGGGTCTACGATATTACAGGATATCGCGCGAGCACTCCTGAAACCGGATTCTTCACCGATGAGTGCGCTATGGGAGCGACGTGACGCAACTCATCTATGTCAGTTCGGCCAGCCATCCCATGGAGAAAAGGGAGCTGAACGCATTGCTCGAGGTGACTCGCCGCAACAATGAACGGGACGGCATCACAGGCACGCTGGTCTACAGCGAAGGCAACTTCCTGGAGGTTCTGGAGGGGGACACCGAGGCTGTGCATGAGACGTTCCGCAGAATTCTGAAGGACACGCGGCATGGAGGAATTCTGGTGCTGTCGGAGCGGAAGATCAAAGAGCGGGAGTTTGCCGGGTGGAGCATGGGGTGGGACAGCGGAGGGGCGGCGAAAGGGACAGTGGCGTGGAAGCTGTTGGTGAGCTTCCGTCGGCAGATGCGGGAGCACGCATTGAGGCTGTAATTCAGGATTGGAGCTTCGACCTGAGATGGCGGAGGAAGTAGATGCCGATGATGGTCTTGGCGTCGTTGATGATCCCTTTCTTGATTTGGTCGACGACCTCGGTTTGGGTGAACCACTGGGATTTCATATTCTCTTCGCCTGCGTCGAGGTGGCGGTCGCCGGGCTTGAGGCCGGTGGCGAGGAAGACGTTCATTTTTTCCCCGAGGAAGCCGGGGCTGGTGTAGAAGGTGGCGAGTTTCTTCCAGGTGCGGGCGCGGTAGCCGGTCTCTTCAATCAGTTCGCGTTTAGCTGCTTGGAGCGGAGTTTCTCCGGCGTCGACCTTGCCGGCGGGGAGTTCCCAGATGATGTCGCGGGCCGGGAGGCGGTACTGGCTGACAAGCAGGACGCGGCGCCTGCCGTCGAGAGCGACGACGCAGGTGGCGCCGGTGGTTTCGACCAGGAGGCGGTGAACCTCCTGGCCGTGGCCGTCGATGATGTGGTTGTCCGTCACCTGGAAGAGCGGTGTATCGAGCAGAAGTTTGCGCCGGATGAGTTGCTTCATTTCGCCTTCTCGATGGTAACCTTACCAAACTTCCCGACGCTTCCGGCGATTTTGGACGCGTCGCCGACGATGACAATGGCGGCATCGGAGGGAGAGAAGTATTTGGCGGCAACACGCTCGATCTGATCGGGCTCGACGGAGCGGACGCGAGTGACATAGGTTTCAAGGTAGG
>JADLBG010000540.1 GCA_020847895.1 Bryobacterales bacterium | reverse complement strand
GATGATGGTGAAGGTGTCGCAGAACGAGATGTGCAAGCTGCCGGTGGTGGGGGAACTGGCGGAGAAGTCGGTGACGGAGCAGCGGTGATGGTATAATTATTCACAGAAAGTGAATAATTAATCGTGAGCACCCGTGTCGGTATCGTTGGCTTCCGCGGCTACAGCGGCGATGAACTGGTCCGTCTCCTCGCCCCTCGCAAGGATCTGGAAATCTTCCTGCTCGAACATCGCGCCGATTCCCATGATCGTGCCCGTCCGCGGGGCCATCAGGGGCCAAGGCGGATCTCCTGCTCGCCAGAGGCGGTGAAAGACGCAGGCATCGATGTCGCCTTTCTCGCGACGCCGCCCGAGGTTTCGATGAATCTCACTCCGTGGCTGCTCGATTGCGGGGCCAGGGTGATTGACTTGAGCGGAGCTTTCCGTCTGCGTACGGTGGAGAATTACCAGCGTTGGTATAAAGAACAACATACCGAGCCGGCGCTTCTTGAAGAGGCTGTGTATGGCTTGCCGGAATTTTATCGTGATCAGGTGAGATCCGCGCGGCTGGTTTCGAATCCCGGATGCTACCCCACGGCGGCGAATCTTGCGCTGCGCCCATTGGTGGAAGCCGGGGTGATCGACCTTGGGGCGGGGATTGTGTGCGACGCAAAATCGGGCGTCAGCGGGGCGGGCCGGAAGCCAAGTCTGAAAACGAGCTACTGCGAAGTGACGGAGAACTTCTCGGCCTACTCGATTCTGGAGCATAGGCACGTCGCCGAGGTCCTGCTGACATCGAGTCTTTCCGAGCAACAGTTCTCTTTCACCGCGCACCTGATCCCGCTGGACCGCGGGATTCTCGAGACCATCTATTTCCGGACGAAGGGTATCCGCGCCGCCGAGGAAATCGTCTCCATATACGAAAAGGCTTATGCATCAAGCCCGTTTGTACGCACGTACTCGCCGGGACATGTCCCCGATTTGCGCGCGGTGCAGCGTACGAACTTCTGCGACATCGGCGTGAAATGGGACGAATCCACGGGGCGTACCGTGGTGGTGAGCGCGATCGACAACCTGGTGAAGGGCGCCGCGGGGCAGGCGATTCAAAACATGAACCTGCTTCTGGGCGTTCAGGAAGCGGAAGGGCTGTTGTGAGAATCCTCGTCAAGATTGGCGGTTCGTTGCTCGATTCGCCCCAGGAGCGGCGGCGGCTCGCGGCGGAACTTGCGGCGGTGGCGCGCACCACCGAGACGGCGGTGGTCCACGGAGGCGGCAAACAAATGACGCGATTTCTCGCCGAGCGTGGCGTGGAGAGCAGATTTGTGGATGGGTTGCGTGTCACTACCCCGGAGGTGGTGGACGCGGTGCTGAAAGTGTTCGCTGGAACAGTGAATCACGAATTAGTGGCGGCATTCGTGGAAGCCGGGGCCAAGCCGGTCGGCCTGACGGGGATTGACGCCTGCATCACCGAAGCGGAGCAATTGCGGGAGGATCTTGGCGCGGTGGGCCGCGTGACCCGAGCCAACGGAGAATTGCTCGATCTGCTGGCGCGAAACGGGTATCTCCCTGTTATTGCTTGTGTTGCCGGCGACAAAAAGGGCCGGATATACAACGTGAATGCCGATCAAATGGCCGTAGCGTGCGCCGCTGGGTTCGGTTCGAAAAAGCTGTTTTTTCTGACGGACGTGGATGGCGTTCGGGGTGAGAACGGCTTGCTGGAGGTGTTGACTCCGCTCGAGTGCCGGCAGTTGATACGGGAAGGGATAGCCACCGGGGGCATGCAGGCGAAACTGAACGCAGCCTGCGAGGGGCTGGCTGCGGGAGTAGAAGAAGTGGTAATAATTCCGGGGGCGAAGGCTGGTGTTGTGGACGCATTACTGGCAGGAGAACGTATCGGCACACGATTGGTCAATGAGGCCTTCCGGTAATGGAGACGAGTTCCAGTTTTGTGGTACGTAAGGCCGGGATGCCGGACATCCCCGCGCTGCTGCGGCTCATCAATTCGTTTGCCGCGCGGGGAATCATGCTGCCGCGCACGGAGTTCGAGATGGCTGAAAACGTACGCGATTTCGCGGTGGCGGTTGACGATGACCGGCTGATAGCGTGCGGAGCCCTACACTTCTACACGGCCTCCTCGGCGGAAATCCGCTCGCTCGCCGTTGATTTGGAGTATCAGAAACACGGCATTGGAGCCTTATTAATGAACAGTTTGGAGGATGAGGCCCGGCAATTCGGGCTGCACGTCCTGTTTGCCTTCACCTATGTGCCCGGCTTCTTCCGCAAATTGGGCTACCGGGAGGTGGAGCGGGGAGAATTGCCTCTGAAGGCCTGGAAGGACTGCCTGCGGTGCCCGAAATTCCAGGCTTGCGATGAAATCGCCATGCTCAAACCACTGCGCGAGGGGTACTACCCGCGCGAGGAGCGGGTTCACTCCGAACTCGTTCCCCTGCCCGTCATCCGGCACTGAAAGCGCCCTCGAAACATTAAATTCTGAAAGAATGAGAAAAAACTCTCCCACCTTGAACTAGAGATAGTGTATTAATGCTAGGTAGTCTCTTTTCGAGGCTCCATTGGGGGAATTTTCCATGAAGGCACAAACCGTTGACATCAGGGAGTCGATGGGGCGAATCCTGTGCTGCACTATTTTTCGCCCGGGCGGGAAGAAGCTCCTGGCCAAAGGCCACGTTCTGAGCGAGGAGGATATCAAACTGCTCGCGCTGGAAGGGATGGAGCAGGTCTGGGTGACGGAATTGGAAGACGGCGAAGTTGGAGAGGACGATGCCGTGATGCAGGTATCCCGCGAGTTGGGGTGCGGGTGCCTTGAGATCCGCCTTGCGGCGGGAGGGCGCGCGAACCTGGTGGCTACGGAAGACTGTTGCGTGCTGGTGGACGACGAACTGCTGAAGCAGATCAACTGCACGGCTAGCGTCGTTATCAGCACGATGCTTAATTTCAGCCACGCCAAAGCCGGTCAGAGAATCTGCACGGTGAAGAGCGCGCCTTTCGCCATCGCGCAGGCGCAATTGGAAGCCGTCATCTCGATACTCAAGGAGCGCGGACCCATTCTGCAGGCGAGACCCATTCGCAACCCCGCGCTGGGCGTACTGTATACAGACCCGATCAGCGGCGAGCGCGCCCGCCAACTGTTTGAGAACATCATGAGACAGCGGCTGGAGCGCGTCTCCGTGACTCCAAGCTACGTGCTGGCGGCGGTGGAGGACGAAGGGTCGGTAGCCAGGGCGCTCAACCATCTTTCCCGCGCCAAACCTACCGGAATCCTGATTGCTTCGACTACTGCCCCTGCCGGTCCGGAGGACACCATCGGAAGGGGAATGGCCAAAATCGGCTGTCACCTGGAGCGGTTTCTTGCTCCGGTGGAGCCGGGTAACCTATTTCTGCTAGGATATAAGGAGGACATCCCGATCATCTCGGCGCCGGGATGCTTCCGTTCGGCGAAGCCGAACGTGGTGGATATGGTTTTGCCGCCTGTATTGGCCCGTTATAGAGTTTCAGGCTGGGAGATAGCCTGCTTGGGCCACGGCGGCCTGTTGGCTTAGTCGTTCTCCTCCACTACCACAAGCCGTTACCTCCGAGCGGCTTGTGGGTGCTCCTCAGCCGGGCGCCCGACCAGCGCCCGGCATTTTTTTGTGCGCTTCCTCACTTTTCGCCGCCCGTCAGATCCCGCGCCATTAGAATGGGAACGATGCAGATTGAGACGTTAGCCGTTCATGCGGGCCGCCGGGTGGATCCCGCCACCGGCGCGGTCGCCCAGCCGATTCATCTCTCCACTACTTTCGAGCGAGACCCCAATGGCAAATGGCCTCGAGGCTACACCTATTCCCGCGAAGAGAATCCGAACCGCGAAACACTCGAGAAGTGCCTCGCTACTCTCGAAGGGGGTAAGGAGGGGCTTGTCTTCTCCTCCGGACTTGCCGTTGTCAACGCGGTGGTGCAGGCGATGGAGCCCGGAGACCACCTGATTTTTCCCGACGATGTGTACTACGGCTTGAGGCGCGTCGTCGGGGAGGTGTTCGCCGAATGGAAGCTCGAGTGTTCCTTTGTGGACATGACCGATCTTGACGCTGTCAGCGCGGCGGCCATGAAGCCCAACACCAGGCTATTGTGGGTGGAGTCCCCGTCCAATCCCATGCTCAGGGTGGCCGATTTGTCCGCCATCGCCCAGATCGCCAGAAAGGCCAACGCGATCAGCATCTGCGACGGGACCTTCACCACGCCGGTCATCCAGCGCCCGTTCGATTTCGGCATTGACATGGTGATGCATTCCACCACGAAGTTCATCGCCGGGCACAGTGATGTGGTGGGCGGCGCGCTGATCACCAGGTTCGATAACTATCTCTTCGAGCGCGCCCGGAAATCGCAGAAGTACGGGGGCGCGGTTCCATCGCCGTTTGATTGCTGGCTTACGCGGAGAGGAGTGGACACGTTAGTGCTGCGAGTTCGCCAGCAGGCGGCAAACGCCCTTAGAATCGCCGAATTTCTGGAAGGACATGCCGCGGTGGAACGCGTGCTCTATCCCGGGCTCTCCTCCCATCCGCATCACCAACTGGCCCGGGCGCAGATGCCGGGAGGATTCGGCGGGATGCTGTCTGTTCAGGTACGCGGCGGCAAACAGGAAGCCATGGGCGTGGCGGCCCGTGTCCGTATTTTCACGCGCGCCACCAGCCTCGGCGGTACGCACAGCCTCATCGAGCACCGCGCATCCGTCGAGGGGCCGAAGAGCAAGACTCCCGCTAACCTGCTGCGGCTTTCCGCCGGGATTGAGAACG
>JADLBG010000539.1 GCA_020847895.1 Bryobacterales bacterium | reverse complement strand
TTCTTGTCGCCTTGAACCGCCGTCACCGTGGCGCCCGGAAACGGCAGTCCACCGGCTTCCACCGTTCCGTGGTATTCCGATCCTGCCAGCGTTGGAGAAAACAGAAGGGCCGCAACCAGAATGCGGAGTTGAGTTAGCATGAGCCTCACCTGTGAAGGTGCACCCCCACTTCACAAGGTTTCCCCACCTTCCCCTACTTAACTATTCTTAACGTGTTCCAATCCGGGCATCAAGAAAACTCTGCGATCTCTGCGCCTCCGCGAGAGTCTTCTTCCTCGCACCAGCACAAACCCCACGCCCCTTGTGCGTACCGCCGCAAGTTCACTGGCCAAGCCTACAGGATGGAACTCGCGAGTCCACGCACCCGGCGAGGCTCCGTTGTGCGAGCGAGTTCCTCAAAAGATGAAGGCCAGCCCGCCGCGCAGCGCCCGCGGGGAATGCACCAGTTGCAGCCGCCGCCCATCTCCCAGCGTGATCGGCTGATAGCCTTGCGCCAGAATGTTCCGGATCTCCGCGGTTGCTTCCAGTCTCCCTCCCAGCCCCAAAGCCGTCGGAATCGGCTGCCGGACCTGGACGTTCAACCCCTGCGCCGGATTCATCTGCTCCGTCATGTAGAAGTGCCCCGGAGTCAAAGCGCGCCCGTTCATGAACTGGTATCCGGTGGTGAACCGCGTTCCCGTTTGCGGAATGTAGCCCGCAATCCGCGTCACTGCCAGGTGCCGTCTCTGCACCCGCAGCGCCGATCGCAATTCCCCCGGATCGTTCGACATCATATGGTCACGCCCGGCTTCCAGCACCCCGTTGTTGCCATAGCCCAACGTCACCGTCCAGTTCTCGTTCAGATTCTGTGACAGGGAAGCCATGTACCCGACGCTCCAATAATGGCCCGCATTGAATATCGAAGCCGTCGAGAACAAATCGGGAAGCAGGTCTCCGCCGCCGAACACGCCATCGGCATCCACCGCCGTCAACGCCGCATTCGTCAGACTCTCGCGGTAGGCAGCCGCCCGAAACGTCCGTGAACCCGCCTGCTTGTGGTATCCCAGTTCGAAATTCTGAGCGCGTTGCAGTTGCGCCGTTCCACCTCGAACGGAAACCCTCGGAAACATGGTCAGGCCGGATAGCTCCTGCTGCTGCGCGGCTTCTTTCGCGTTGCTTACGCCTTCGTAAAGCTGAGTCGGCGGCAGCCCGGAACTGTATCCAAACTCCAATACGCCCGCATGGTCGAGATCGTAGCTCAACCGCACGTAGGGCGAAAAATAATTCAGCCGCTGAAGGAACTGCACCGATTCGAGAGTCCCACCGTACGATACCAACAGGCTATCCCCAAGTTGGACTTGGTCGTTGAGGCTCAGTGACATCGTGCGGAGCACGGGAACCGAATCCGAGGCCCCGCTCACCAGTCCGCCGCCCACGCGTCCCGCCAGGAAAATCTGCCGCATCGTGACAGCCAGTTCCGGACTGCGGCCGTCTTCCGTCTGCCGGCTGAACGAGGTTCGGAACCCAGCGGCGGGATTCCCCGAAGCGGATCCGTAGCCGACATTCCCGCTAATGCCAACCCGGTTTGCTCCGTGCACGGATGTCGCTAACGCAAACGCCGTCCCTAAATCCGGCTGGCTTCCGAGCGTGGGCGCGGCCGGCATGTCTCCGGCCGAGAGCTTGACTACGCCCGTGGTGTCCGTGAACATCCCCGAACTCGCCCGCAACTGCCGCATCAGATCCCCGCTCCCCTTATCGAGAACGCGCAGAACGGGTCGGGTCGACATGGAACTCCGCAGGGTCCACTTCCAGTCGTCGCTCATCAAACCCTGCTGCAGCGGAAGCGAATACACCAACTCAATGGTGCTCAGCACTCCCGCCATATTGATGGAAAGAATCTGCCTCACACCGGGCTGCACACTGATGTTGTTCCGTATCGCCGGCAGAAAACTCAATAGCGTGATGCGCACATTGTAGTGGTCCGCGGGCAGGGAGTCGAACTGGAACGTTCCGCGTTCGTCGGTGAGTACTTTCGCCACTTGCCTTTCCAGGTGATTGAACAACAACACACTGGCCCCCATCTGGGGGACGCCGAGTGCATTGCTCACCACTCCGGCTATACTGCCCGTGAGACTGTTCTGCGAGGCGAATGCGGGCGTGGCGCTCATCATTACCGCAAAGAACGCGGCCCAACGACCGGTTTTCGGAAATGCCATTAGCTACATCAGCCTGAAATAGCCGGCGGAACCAACTCCACCGGGCTGAACGACCCGACTAAACCACTGTGAAAGTTGCCTGAGGCGTCAGCACTTGATTGCCGAGCTTGTCCTGCACCTTCATTTTCAAAATGTACTGTCCCGGCTCCATGTTCTGGAGCGGCAAAAGCTTCTCGATGGTTACCTGCTGCCCCGAGGCGCCTTCGATCTTATCGATTTGCTCGCTGAAGTCGAAAATCTTCTCGTTGCTCCCCGTCTTCACCACTTCATACTCCACCGTTCCGCTCGGCTTGCGTGTCTTCTCGTCCGTGGTGAAGTTGTAGATCTGAAGATAGATGCCCATCTTCTCGTCGCGATGGAACGTCTCTCCGATCCGCGGCCGCACCTTCGAAGTGCCGATCACGAACTGCCCGGTTCCAATGCTCCGCGTGGGAACCTTCTCGATGAGATCCGCCAGCACCAGCGAACTCGACCCCAGCTTCTCATCATCGTAATGCGGTACATGCAGCGCCATTTCGTAGTTGTTCATGTTGCCGCCGTTGATGTCCTTCACCACAATATTCACCCGGTAGGTTCCCGGCGGCAGCGGAACGGATTTCTGATAAAGAGATACGCCTTTGATTGCGTCCGCCGTCAATGCCGAAGGAAACTCGACGCTGACGACGTCTTCAAACACGTTCACCACCCGGCGCGTCATCGACGTGATGCGCGCATAGATGTTGACCACGCCCTTCGAAACTCCATCCTGCTGCTTGTACTGCAAATCGCGTTTTTCCAGTTGAATGGTGATGTTCGAAAGAATCGTCGAATTGGTGAGGCGCATGAAGTCCGTACGCACCTTCATCGGAAGAAGGTTGTAGCGGATGGTCGAATTCACCGCCGCTTCCAGATCCTTGAACTTCACGGGCGGCGGCTTTTGCAGGTTGGCGTATTGTTGCAGCCGTTCGAACTGATTCATGCGCGCCGGCAGCGGCATCGTACCCGTGCCGAGCCTCGTTCCGTCCGTCCGGCTGAACCGGTCCGTCTTGCTCGCAAGGCCCATCTGTTCCATCAGTGTCAAACCGGCGTTGGGAACATACAGCAAGGCGTCCTTCTCGGAGGGATCCATCGTCATCCGGTACTCGCCGGTCATCGTCGTATCGACGAACTCTATAATAATGTCCGAACCGATTCCCTCGAGCCACCGGTACCGCCACTGCTCGAACGGATAGGTGGACGTGGTACCGCCGCCCTCTTCGTATGGCCGCTCGTAGGTGCCGCCCGAAGGATGGGATTCAATTTCGTCCGGCGGCCCGAATGTGATGTATATCCGGCCGCGATCCGTCTTCCATCCCGGAATCCCCGAGGCAAACCGTTCATTGGTGTAGGCGATGCGCCGGTAGTGCTCTTCCTTGAATTCGTTCTCCTGTGTGTCCGGAGTGGGGTCGCGGCGCAGCCAGAATTGCTCGATGAACTGCTCCCGCTCCTCATCCGTGTTCAGATTCCTGAATGCCTTCCGTTCCTCGTCGGAAATGATGTAGCCGACATCCTCGTTCAGCCATTTGCGGTAAGGTGTTTCCAACTCCTTCCGCAGCTTGGCTTCCCGCTTCTTGCGCTCCTTTTCCGACAGCGGTTTTGCGACGGTTTCGCGGTTTTCGTCGCTTGCCTTCTTTTTGTCGGCGGCGACGGCGGGTGTGACGACAAGGCTCAGCGCCATGCCCAGAGAGAAAACGGTCGCTGTTGCTCGCATAAGGTACCTGATGGCAAACGTCCTCAAGCTACCCTCAATTCTAGTCTTGTCAAGACATAGCGTCAAGGCGAACCCCCTCGGGAGGAATCTCTGCGTCTGTGCGTAAGTTTGATGCGCACCACCGTGGATTGGTTTCCTCTCTTTCCTGCCCCGGTCAGGTCCGGGCCCTACCGCGGGACCTTGCCCTCCGGATTCACCTTCCGGAGCAGCAGGGTCTCAGGACAGTGCCGCGAATTCTCGCCATCAATCTCGTCTCGCCACCAACAACTC
>JADLBG010000538.1 GCA_020847895.1 Bryobacterales bacterium | reverse complement strand
GGGACGTTCCGTTGGGGAGTATATTGAACGCGATATTTCCGGGGCCTTGGCTCAGGAAGAACGCCGGGCGCGGATCACCCGAGGGGCGCTGCACACTGACCGAGGTCGAGTATTCCTCGAAGTTCTGGTTAAAGTCGGTGGTGAACAGGTCGATGGTGGTCAGCCCGAAACCTCCGCGGAACACGACCTTGTCGTTGATCTTGTAAGCCAAACCGATGCGCGGCTGGAAGTGCTTGTAGCTCTTGTTGCCGAGAGGGCCGGATGGATGCAGGATCGCGCCCTTCATCCCCGTGTTGGGATCGGTAGCCGTGGGATCAAACTGGCTCTGCTGGCCGTACTTGGTCTGGAAGGGGCTTTCATAGGACCAGCGCAGGCCGAGGTTGAAGGTCAGGCGCGGGCTGAAGGTCCAGTCATCCTGCATGTACAGCGCATGGCTCCACCAGCGGGGCAGCCAGTTGGCGAGGTAGGTGTTGAAATCGGCGCGTGTCACGGAGCCGAGCAGGAACGCGGCAAAATCGTTACCGGTGTTGGGGGTGAAGGGAAAATCCGTTCCGCCGAACCGGAAGATGCCGCCGGGCTGCGACTGGCTGAAGACGTTGGCGCGCGTTCGGAGCAGTTCATAGCCCATTTTCAACGTGTGCCGGGAGACCACCTTCGTCAGGTTTTCCTGGAAGGTGTAGTTCTCATCAGCCTGATAATACGGAGCCCCTGGGAACGTGGCGTTGTAGAACGTCCCGCCGCCCGAGTTGAAGAACGAGGGGAACGTATTGCCCGGAACGCCGGGAATCCCCAGTTGCTGGGCCCAATTCTCATTGATTCCCGGGGGCGTGCGGGATTCCTTGCGGTGATTGGCGCCGAGCCGGATTTCGTTGATCAGCGTGGGGCTGAAGACATGCGTGTCCGAGATGACGGCGTTGATCTGGTCGCTGGGCGCCAGCACGTAGTTGCCGTCGAGCATGTCCCAGTTCAGACCGATCTGGTTGCCATGAGCGCGGTTCTGCACCCAGGAGTAGCGGCCGAACATCCGGTTCTTGTCGCTGATGTTGTGATCGATCTTGATGTCGTAGCGCGAACGGAACGACGTGTAGTGGCTGTTGTCGCCGTAATTCGAGTGGGGACCGAGTTTGTCGATGAATCCCGAGCCTGCCTGGTTGTTAGGGGCCGCCCAGGGCTGATGGCCGAGGAAGTTGTTCACCGCCGGGTCAAAGCGATTCTTGGGAATGATATTGCCGGCGAAAGGATCGCGAGTCCATTGCCCGTTCACCTGCCGCGTGCTCGCCGGATCGTAAATCGGATAACCGAGTCCGTTGAACGAGAAGTTCCCGTTGAGCATGTCGGGCGTGGGCACGTCGGCGAACACAGACTGGTCATACACCTCGTTGTGCCGTGAATATCCGAAGAGGAAAAAAGTCCGGTTCTTGCCGTTGTAGATCTTTGGGAGATAAACGGGACCGCTGACGAGGTCGCCGAGTTCATGGTAGCCGAACGGCGCATTGCCGAGGTTGAAGTAGGCGCGGTGCAGCATCGGGTTGCCGACATACCGGTCCTCCGCCTCGACGTGTAACTGGTTGGTGCCCGATTTGTAAGTGGCGCTGAGCATGCCGCCCGCCGAATGGCCGTTCTCCGCGGGCAGCACAGTGGTAACCATCTTCACTTCCTGGATGGCATTCTGCGTCGTGGACATGATGCGGTTGGTGGCGACGCCGCCGCGCACGGGTTCCGTGCCGGAGATGCCGTCCATGGAATAGCCGACACCGCGATCGCGCTGCCCGGCGATGTGGAAGCCGTTCATGCTGGTGACGCCGGGCATCATGTACATGGTCATCCAGGTGTAGCGCTGCATGATGGGGAGCGCATTCATCTGGCTGCCGGCGAGCACGGTGCCGGTGGTGGAGGTGGCGGTTTCGAGAAGCGGAGCCGCCGCGTTGACCTCGAGTTTCTCCACCACGCTGCCGACGTTCAGTTGGACGTCGACGGTGAGCGTATCGTTGGAACGCAAAGCCAGTCCCTCGCGCTCCAATGTGGCGAATCCGTCTTTCGTGAAGGTGAGCTTATATGAGGCGGGGTCCAGGTAGAAGAACCGATAGATCCCCTGCTCGTCGCTGACTGTGCGTTGGGTGATGCCTTTTGCGGGATTGAGGGCGGTCACGGTGACTCCCGGCAGAAGCGAACCCGTGGAATCGGTGACATGCCCAATGATGTTGCCGGTCGCGGTTTGACCGAAGAGTGAAGCGCCGCTGGACAGCAGCGCCAGCAAGACAGAACCAGTGAAGACCCTGGATTGAAGCATACGAACCTCCCAAAGAAACTACTGAACCGCAGTTTCCATCGTGGCTGCCGGTTGTGGGACAGCATATCACAAGGGAGGGCTGGGCGATCGTTATCGATCCAGGGGCGATTTCTCGTCACTCGCCGCAAGCAACTTGAGATATTTTCATCCGGTACTCTTTTTTCGCCCCTCACCGCGGCGGCCCGCGGGCGCGGCGCCCTCGTCAAGCCGGTCAGCCCCGGTTACCGCGATCCTCATGATGACCGCCGTCTCGGGCGGGTCTTCGTAGTACCCTGGACGGCGCCCCACGTCCTCAAACCCCACGCGCTCATAGAGGCGGCGGGCGGCGTCATTCGACTCACGCACCTCGAGGAATACATCTCCCGTTTCTCCGCTGAATACCAGCGCCCGCAGAAGAGCCTCGCCGATTCCCAAACCGCGGTATTCGGACAGGACGGCGATGTTCAGGATCTCCCGCTCGTCGGGTGCCGTCTTGCGGGCCACGATGAATCCCGTGATCGCCCCGTCATAGCGGGCAACCAGGAATTCATGCCGTAGATACTGCTCCGCATCCCAGCGGGAAGAAGGCAGGGCCGCGGCTTGAATCTGCCGTACGCGCGCCAGGTCGGCTGGTGTGCCTGCCCGAAGGAACAATTTCTCCGGAAGCGCTCCGGCAATCAGGTCGCGCTGCATCTGGCCAAGTTTAGCCCAATCGAAGCGTTCTGCGACAAGCGAATAGCTATTGGCGGCAAGCATACGGCGCAGGCCGGGATCAGACGCCAGGCGGCCGATTCCCTCGGCGAAAGCATCCGCGCCATCCGCGATCCAGACATGCTTCTCATGCTCGACGGGAATGCCGCCGCAGCCGCAAGTCGTGGTGACGATGGCGCGCTCCATAGCCATCGCTTCCAGCACCTTGACGTTGGTTCCGGCCGAGACAAGCGTCGGCACAAGGACAATATTTGCCTCGTGGTACAACGGGCGGACATCAGCCACGAAACCGAGGATGCGGATACGGCCGTCAATTTGCTCCGGCCGCCAGTACAACTCGGGCCGCGGGCCGGCCACCACGGTGACCGTCATCTCAGGGAACCGGCCGCGGAGTCGCGGCCAGACCTCTTCGGCAAAAAAGCGGAACGCGGTCACGTTCGGGAAATGGCGAAAGCTGCCGATGAAGAGGAGCCGCTGCCCCGGCATCTCGGGGTAAGGGCGGAAGCGATCCAGGTCGACGCCGTTCGGGATGACCTTTACGTTCGGAGCGTTCAAAAGGCGGGCGTCCTTTTCGGACATCGTCACCACGCGGTTATAGCGTCGAACGGCGTTTCGCTCAAAGCGCAGCCAGCGTACCCAGTTCCACCAGGAGGCTACAGACCGTTGACGCCGATGTAACTGCCCGTAGAGATCAAAAGTGACGTCGTGCTCCACGAGGATGTCCCCCGGATAGCGCGCCAGTTGCGTATACTCCACCTGAATCAGTTCCAGATGATGGTCGCGGCGAATGCGCTCGAGCAGCGCGCGCATGGGCGGAGATTCATATTCCTTGACCTCGGGAGGCAGCAGGGTCACCCACCGCGGTTCCCGGTAGCGCGGCTTGCCCACGAGGCCGGCGTAGGAGCAGAACTCCAGCAATGGCTCGAGATCCGCTGGATCCTGGTCTTCCCGGAAGGCGAACAGATAGACGTCGTAGTCAATCGCCGTCTCACGCAGCAGATGATATAGCCGGACCGCGCCGCCGTGAGAAAGCGGATACGGAATAAAAGGAGTCAACACCCCGATTCTTCGATGTCCGGGACGCGGCAGCCTTCCCTTTCGCACAGCTGTGTCGTGGGGAACTACGGTCCGGTCACGGGTGAACCACCATAACCAGCGGGGGCGCAGATAGATGCGGTCCAGCGGGACGCCACGCCAGAACAGCAGAGAGGCGAGCCAGGTCCCCGGTTGCAGATGATGCCGCTCGAGGTTCGCATTGTAGGCAAGGATCTTGCGTGGCGCGCGAAGAAAGGCCGCCCAGCGTAGCGAGGCGTGGGCGCGGTCTCCGTCAAACAGGACAGCGGCCATGCCAATGCGATAACGGCGCAGGGCGCGAAGATCGGCTGGTTCCACCCCCTCGACATTTGGATCGCCGCCCACGACAAAATGACGGCGATCGGGGATCAGTTTGCGCACTTCCTCCACCATGACCTTCACCTTATCCGGCGCCCCAGTGGAGAAACTGACCACTACAGCCTCGGGATGCTTGCCCAGCAGGCCGAACCACAATGCTTTGAGGCGCTGCTTCAAGCCGCGGCCTCCTGGCGGAAAGTGGTGGCTTTCATCAGCGCCCATCCCGCCAGAGGCAGGGCGGAGGAGAGAATGCAGACCGGCAGGAATCCGTAGCCATCCACCAGGCGGCCCACCAGAGGAGAGAAGAAAGTCAGCATCAGCCCATAGCCTGACGTGATCGCCGCCACGGCGAAGGCAGATCGCTTCGCGCCGAAGATGTCCTGCGGGAGGGCGTACATGTTGGCGCTTACCGCCACCGAGAAAAAGAAGGAGGCCGAAACCATGGCGATGGCCCATCCAGGCTCTCGCATGAGCGGTACGGCCGTGGTCGCCAGCAGTGCAATGCAGCCGGCGAGGATCGAGCGGTCGCGGGCCTGCATCACCGTGGCGCCTTGCCTCATGAAACGGAGGGCCAGCCATCCGCCGAATAGTCCCCCAAAGGCGGCAAAAATGGGGGGAATCCAGGCATAACGCTGGTTCGCCTCGGCGGGGGAGAGGTGATACTGCTGCACCAGAAAAATGGTAGTCCAGTTCGTCCACAAACTGTAGACGGTCATGACCAGGATGTTGCCGAAAACCAGCGCCCAGAGTCTCCGGTCGCGTGCCACCGCGGCAGCCGGGGAAGCAGGCGGGCCCAAGGCGACAGCCGATCCTTCCCCGACGCGGCGGCGAACCGCGCGCCAGAGCGGAGCCCAGAACAGTCCCAGTCCGCCGGCGGCAACAAACGCGGCGCGCCAGCCGAAGCGTTCCGCAAGGAAGACGGCCAGAAGCGGTGCGGCCATGCTGCCCAGGCTGAGCCCAAGCTGGTTGACTCCCGTTCCCAGGGCGCGCTCGCGAGGGTGCAGATAGGTGGCGCTGGCCTTTCCGAATGCGGGAATCCCGCCGGCCTCGGCTGCGCCCAGCAGCATGCGGCAGGCGAACAAACCGGCGAAGCCATCCACAAGACCCGTCGCGGCGGCCGCCAGGGACCAAACCACGATGCTGACCATGGCGCCCGCGCTCAGCCCCACACGGTCTATGAAGAGACCGGCGAATGGAGCGAACAGCGCATAGACAAGATAGAACGCCGATTGCAGCCAGCCGTAGTCTTCGTTCGAGAGATGAAACTCCGCCTTCAGTTGCGGGGCAAGCGCCGCCAGTGTCTGCCGGTCGAGATAGTTCAGAGCGGTGAAGAGGGTGAACGCGCCGACAGCCAGCCAGCGCGCTGGGAGGAGAGGACGCATGTTAACGGAACTCGATCACCGCCACGTCGCCCAGCGTTCCCTGCCTGGCATCCTTGCGCGGCTTGTAGTCGACTGTACAATTCCGCGCGGGACGCTGCGGGCCGCATCCGAGCGAAGCCTCCCCATTGCCAATCACCACAATCTGGCCCGGATCGGGAATCCACAGGCTCATCAGCCTGCCGCCGGCAGGCAGAATCCAGATGCGGGCGGATTTGCCCAGGCAATCCACCTTCTGCAACTGTCCGCTGATTCTTTCCGAAGGAGTCTTGTCATCCCACCACTGCTCCACCTTCTGCCCGGATTCCAGTGGTTTCAACGACTGATTGGCCTTCGTCTCGGCAGCCTTTACTTCATTGAGCGCCTGTTCCTTGAGCCGTTCCAGTTCCCGCTGCTTCTCGTCGGCAATGCGCTTGCGCTCCGCTGCTTCGCGATCGGCAATCTCCACCTCGAACTTCCGCCGGGCTTCACTCACGGCGGCGCGTTCTTCTGGTGTGGGAGCAGCCATCTCGGCCGCGAACCAGGATTTGGAGGCGTCCGTGAACTGCTTGGCTTCCAACTGCGCGCGAGCCAAGCGGAGCCACAACCCGCCGTCGCGCGGATTCAGCTTCGCGGCGGTCTTCAGATAGAACGCCTGCCGTTCGGGAGTTTTCTCGAGGTTCGCCAACTCGATGTAGGGCTCAGCCCAGCGCGGGTTCTTCTTAGCCGCCTCGACATAGGCGTCCTGCCTGGCTTTGAAGCCATCGGCCAGTTTTCCGTAGGCGAGATACACCTGCGCGCTCTTGCTGCCGGCTGCAATGGCTTGCTTCAGCCACTCGAGAGCCTTGGCCTTGTCCCCTTTTCGCGAGGCTTCCAAGCCCAGCGCCTCCGCCGATTCCATCGAGCCAGCCGGAGAAAGCTTCGGATTTCCGGTCGCATCCGCGATGGCCGCGGTGACGCGCGATTCCTCGAGCGGATGCATCACGAAATCCTTCTCCACAATCGGACGGCCGCTCAGGGTGGCCGGCGGGAACTGGCCGGAATCGAAGTATTTCCTGATTTGCGCTTCGAGACCGGCTTTGCCGAGCCCGAGGGCGTTGCGATAGGCGACATCTTCGTCGGCGCCCTGCTGCATGTTATTCAGCAGCACGCGAAAACGAACCGCGTAATCGGGATTCGTGGCCAGATACTGGACACGGGCCCAATCGAGAGTCCGCTCAGCCGGCGGGGGCGGCAAGCCGAAGGTAATTTTCGGCCCCTGCGCCTCCAAAGTGGATAGCAGATCTTCCAGACCGTCTTCCCAGTATCGGGGCATGCGGCGCGCGTTCGATTCAAGCAACATTCGCGCCACCTGCCTCATCCACTGCCGCGAAGGCGCTGTTCCCGCGGGCACCATGCTGACCCACGCATCCCGCCCCAGCACCCACCCGGTCGCGGAGACCCGCTTTCCTTTCATCGCCAGCACGTGCACCGGCCAGACAGACGCTGGATCCTGGTTCCCCAGCAGTTTACCCAACATGTAGCGAACCTGCTCGAGCCGCACCAGCAACTGGCGCGCATCGCGGTCAGAGCCGTTCGTCCAGACTTCGAACGGGCCCGAACGGCAATCTTCCCATTGCTCGGCGGAAAGCAACGGGAAGGAAGCAAGAAGGAGGATGGCCGGAAAGCGCTTCATTCCCCTTCGTATCGTAGCACCCGCGAGGTGAATGCCCCCGCGCCGCGATCAGAACAGGAAACGGATGCCGAACTGAGCCTGGAACGGGAAGCCAACCTGCTGGTTCTGCGTGCTGTATTTCCCGTCCGCGGTCTTCAGCACCAGCCAGCGGGAATCCGGCGCAACGGTCTGCCCCTGCGCGTTGATCCCCAACCCATAGATGCTGGCGGTTCCACCGTAAACCACGTTGTCGATGTTGAAAAGGTTGAAGAATTCCGCCGACAACTGAATTCTGCGCGCTTCATTCCCCAGCTTGAAACTCTTGAGGATGCGCAGATCGTCGCCGTAAACGGCGCGATTGCGGAATGAGTTGCGCGCAAACGGCACACCGGACGACTGCAGCGGACGGTCCGTGGAAGCGCCGTCTTGGTTGGTGTCGGCGCCGGTGCGCGGGTTGATGGGAAGGCCGCCGCGGACGCGGAACGTTCCCGACAATTCAAGCCCAAGCGGCAATGTGTACACGGCATAGCTGGCAAACTGATGGCGCGCATCGAGATTCGAATAGCCGTAATCCTGGACATAGTTGAAGGAGTTCATCGCGCCCTGGCCGCCCGAATCCCGCTCGTTATCGTCGTCGGAGTAGGTTTGCGCCAACGTATAAAACACGCCCGCGTTCAGCTTCTTTCCCTTGTACTGATTGGAAATGGTCATCCCGCGATACATGGACCGCGCCGAACTCTCGCGGATGTTGATCTGGCCGAGCGTCGAGATGGGCCGCAGGCGCGTCCCGCCGCTGGCGATGCCGAACACGGGACGCTGCGAGGCATCCGTCACGATGGGTATCGGCAGGTTGTAGTCCTTGTTCCGCTCGAGATGCACGGTGTTGACGTAGTTGAACTGGACCCCGGCCACCCACCTGTCGGTAACGCGGTAATCCGTTCCGAGCCCTGTCTGGAAGGAACGCGGATTGACGAAGTCCGTGGCGACGGCCGTGGTGCCCGCTCCAAGGTAGGGATCGGGAGTGGCGCCGAGGCCGAATGCCGCGGCGTTTTGCACCGCATCCAGCGCAATCACCGGCAACTTGTCGGGAGTGTACTGGTTCAAGTCCACGCCGGCGGCCTTGAACTGTTGGTAGATGGTGCCGTTGGCGCGGTTGCTCAAGAAAAGCCGTACGTTGTTGGGCGGCGTGCGGAAATTGGCGGTGGGGTCGCTGTAGATGAGCAGCGGCGTGGCGGCGTAGAAAACACCCGTATGCGCGCGGACAACCAGCTTTCCGTCCTTCGTTGGATTCCAGGCAAGACCCACGCGCGGCATAACCTGCTTCAAGGCATTGGGAATCCTGGTAACGTCCGTGCGCGCGCCATTGGGAAACAGCGTTCCGTTCACCTTGCTGACCAGGGCGGTGTTATTCGAGTCGACGGCGGGGCTCCACTGGCCTTCCCACCGCACACCGTAATCCAGAGTTAACGTGCGGGTGACCCGCCAGCTATCCTGCGCGAACAGGGCTGCCATGGTGGCGCCGTAGAGCACCGCAAGATTGCCAATCTGACGGCTGTAACTCACCGTGCTCGAATCCCACCGGTTCTGCACGGAACCGGCGCCGGAGAGGATGTCGAGAATCTGGTTTACATTGCTGCTGTTGATGGTGAAGGTGCCGAACTGATCGAATCCGAAGGTTTGCGCCGTGGTGAGTTTCGCAATGTCGGTTCCGATCTTGAATGAGTGCGAACCGTGAATCAACGAAAGAGAGTCGGTAACCTGGAAACGCCGGTCCCATTGCACCGTCGGCAGAAAGTTACGCGTGCCATAGGTCCCGATGGTCGAGGCGATAATGCCGGGCTGCTGCGAATTCGCCAGCCGCGGACGCTCTTCATAAGAACCGGAGAATTTCAGGTCGTTGACCACGTTCGGCGAGATGATTGCCGTGTACTGGGCGGTGCCGAAATGCACGCGGTCCTGCTCCACCCCCTCGTTGTTCAGGGCATTGTTGGTGAACGCCTCGATGGCCCCGCCGACAGTCACGGCGTTCGTCTCTTCCGAACCGCTGCGGTTATAGCGGAACGTCAGACGGCTGCCGTTTCTCAGAATGTAGTCGGCTTTCACCGTCCCCGCCCCGGCGTTGTTCACCTTGTTGAAGGGCTGTTCCAGAGCCTTGTAGAAGTTGTAAGCGGGCGTGTTCGCCGCCGTGGGTGTGAACCCGATCAGCGATGGGAATACCACCCGGCGAGGCTGCGTGCTGTGCTGCTGCTCGTAGGAAACGAAGAAGAAGAGCTTATCTTTCTTTATTGGCCCGCCAATGGCGCCTCCCCACTGCTGAAGCGATTCCGCCGGCTTGACGTTGATGAGCGTACCCGGCTTATCGAGGTTCGTCACCGGGATAGGACCTTCCTTGCTCAGTTCGGAGTTCCGGTTCTGGTAGAACCCTTCCCCGTGGTGCTCGTTGGTGCCGCTCTTGCTGATGACGTTGAGGATGCCGCCCGAAGAACGCCCGTATTCGGCCGCGTATCCGGTGGTGACCGCCTGGAATTCCTGCACGGAACTCTGCGGCACGGTGATGATCGAGTTTGAACGTTCCCCGCCGCGGATACCGCCGAAGAAAGGTTGGTTATAGTCCGCGCCATCCACCATGATGTTCGAGTTGATTCCCCGCTGGCCCACGAACGAGATCTGAGAGCGCGAAGGGTCCACTTGAACCGATGGAGTGAGAACAGCGAAGTCCTGGAAACGGCGCCCGTTAATCGGCAGGTTTTGGAGCGCCGCGGAGCCGATGACAGTAGTCGGCGCGGGCAAGGCGACATTGACGATGGATTCCGACACTTCTACCGTGGTAGTCGTCGCCTGCACTTGAAGCGTTATATCAATGCCGATCGCGGAACCTACGGAAACGGTGACGCCCTGGAGCGTCGTTACAGCAAACCCCGGCGCTTCCGCCGTGATGTTGTACTGGCCCGGGTCGAGCTGGACTGCCCGGTATTGCCCGATCCCGCTTGTTTTCAGTTCACGGACCAGACCGGTGGCTGTGTTGGTGATCCTGACGGATGCCTCGGGCACCGCGGCATGATTCGCGTCGAACACCGTGCCAACGATCTGACCTTTGTTTGCGTCCGCCTGGCCGAACAGCATGGCGGCAAAAAGCACGGACGCACAGAGCACATTCTGAAGAAGGCGCATGTTGCAGTATGACTCCCGTATTGCTCAATCATAGCGGCAAGAGGATTGAGGATTCCAGATAAATCGATTAACGCAGCATTACAAAATGTGCGGTGAAGATGGCCGCGGATCACATTCCGCATCGAAGTCACTGAAACGACATGCGTTGAACAGACTCCGGCCAACGGTTCATGGACCGCCCGGGGGAAGTTCCGGCTCCTATAGTTCTGCTTCTCTTCCGTCGATGGCAGCGGTATGGGAATCATCGATCAGATTTTCGGAAAGATGCCTCCGCCGGTCTCCCACAAAGAAGTCTTCTCGAATGCTCGCGCCATGGCAGCGCGGGAAAAGCGTCAAGTCGTGGTAATTCGGCCCGATCTGACCATTCTCCGGCTCGGCTGCCCTCCCCCCAATTCGATGCCGGCGGACGCGGTAGCGCAGGTCGAGGCGATCGTACCCGGAAATTCGCGGTACAACATCGCGGTGATCGCTCCCACTCGAAGCATTCCAGGGCCGGACGGAGGGCTCGCGGAACCTGGCGCCCGTGAATGGCTGGCGGCCGGGAAAAGCATCCCCTTCTTCGGTATCCTGAACGGCCTCGCCTACATCGGGCACGCGGTATGGGTGTTCGAAGGGAAGGATTCCGAAATGGAAGAAGGCTGCCGTGAGGCCGACATCCTGATTGTGGATAGCGCATTGGCGGAGAGCATTCCGGAGGCTTCCCTCGAGCGGGCGAGGCTCGTGATGCGCGGAACCAGCCTCTTTCTCCACGATCGCCAGACATTCCAGTTGCGGCCATGGAAAGCGGTCCAAGGGAATGGATCAGCCTCCTGGGCCTGCATTCTGGACGGTGCGCGGCGCCGGGCATCGGAAACCAAGCCTCCGCAAATCGTCCTCGTGAAGCCGGACCAATCATTTCTTCTGTTCCCCTGTACTCCCGTGAGTTCCATGAAACCGGAGCAAATTGCGCAGGCCGAAAGAATCACCCCGGGCGGAATCAAGCGCAACATCGCCGTCATCGCGCCAACGGAGTTGATCGTCGAGGCCGCCGACAGCGCCAGAAAGCCCCTGGTGGCCCAGTTCCTCGCCGCGGGCCGCACCATCCCGTTTTTTGGCCTGCTGCTGAACCTTGCCTCCATCGGCAATCCCATGTGGATTTTCGACGGGCGGGCGGAGGCCCTGGAATCCGGATGCCGCGACGCCGATCTGCTGGTGATCGACGGCCTGCTTGCTGACGACATCC
>JADLBG010000537.1 GCA_020847895.1 Bryobacterales bacterium | reverse complement strand
GCAAGCCGAGGTTCAACGTCAGCCGGCTGTTGACCTTGAAATCATCCTGCACAAAGGCCGAGTAGTACTTCGAACGGAAGGCCGGGAAAATGTTGCGGTCCACGTAGCCGCCGGAGGGATAGCCAAGCAGGAATGACGCGAACTCATTGCCTGATGCGTTATCGCCGCGCAACGGATTCGCCTGCGTCCAGCCGGCATCGAAGTTATAGACGCCGCTCGCATATCCGGTGCTGATCGAATTATCGTTGTAGCGGCGGAACTCCGTGCCCACTTTCAGGAAATGCCGCCCGTGCGTCAGCGCGATGTTCGGCTGGAGGCTCCAGGCATCATTCGTCGAATAGCTGTAGCCGCCCTGCGGCCCGAGTTCGGAGTAGTTCCCCATGTTGAACCGCGGGAACATGAACGCCCCGAATTGCGAGGTGAGCGAAGAGGGGAACCCGAGTTGAGTCGGATCGAATCCCACGCCGAAGGTGTTTCCTGAAAATCCCTCATAGCGCGCCAGTCCGCCGCGGAGGTTGAACACGAGGCTCGGCGTCAGGGTGTAGGTCCAGTCCGCGCCCCAGTTCCTTGCCACGCGGGTGGACGGATATTCGTTGCTCGGCTCGGCTGGATTGTTGCCCCATACGAGCTTCGCGTAGTTCAGCCAGGGAGTTTGTCCGTAGCGGAACGAAATGTGGCTCCGGTCCGTGGCCATCAGATCCATCTTCCCCAGCCAGGAATCATAGGTATTCGTCTGCGGGAGCAGTTTCGCGTAGTTGTTCAGTTGCGCCGGCCCTTCGCCCGGGAGATTCGGTGTCGGGTAGTACGAAGCAACCTTCGTCGAGATCGGATTCATCCGCGCCGCTGGCAGCACATTGCCCGCGAACGGAGTACGCACATAAGTCTTGTTGTCCGGGCCGAGCGTCGTACTGAGGGGGTCATAGATGGTGACCTGGTTGCCGCTGTTGTTCAACAGCTTCGAGAAATCGCCCTTCAGCATGTCTCCGGTGGGGATGGATCGAAGCTGCCCGCCTTGCGTATGCTCCCTCAGCCCTTCCATCGAGATCATGAAGAACGCCTTGTTCCGCCCATCCCAGATTTTCGGGATGCGCACAGGGCCGTCGAATTCGAAGCCGAACGTGTTGTTCTTGAAGGGAGACTTCTCTTCCCCGTCTTTATTGGCCACCCAGTCATTGGCGCGCAGCTTTTCGTTCTTGAGGAATTCGTAAAGCTGGCCGTGGAAGGCATTCGTGCCGCTTTTGACAGTAATCATCGTTACACCGCCGCCCACGCGCCCGAACTGCGCATCGTAGGAATTGGTCTGGATGGTGAACTCCTGCGTGCCCTGAAGAGAGGGAACGAACGCCACGCCGCGGTCGCTCTTGGTATTGGTGATGCCGTCGAGCACCGTCTCATTTTCCCCTTGTCTTCCGCCGCTGATGGATACGCCGTTTACGTTGCCGAACGCGTACAACTCCATTGATCCCCAATAGGTGCTGGTCTTCACCACCCCGGGTTCGTTGTATTGCAGGGCGTAGAGGTTGCGGCCGCCGGAGGGGACATTTTCGAGGATCCGGTTTTCAATGACGCTCTGCCGCGTGGCCGTCTCGGTTTGCAGCAGCGACACGTCGCCGGAAACGGTGACGCTATCCGCCACGCCGCCCAGTTCCAACCTCGCGTCGATAGATAGTTTGTCGGCGGATAGCAGCGCCACTCCTTCACGGACGAATTTCTTGAACCCGTCTTTTTCCACCGTCAGCACATATTTGCCCGGCAGCAGGAATTGGATGATGTACCGGCCGGAGGCATTCGTCGCTGCCTCGTAAGGAACGTTCCGTTCCACGCTGGTGGCCACCACCTTCGCGCCTTCAATGGCGGCTCCCGTGGGGTCTGTCACTTCTCCCGAAATGGTGGCCCGGAATTCCTGCGCCGCCACCAGCGAACAAAATACGGCGATCAGCGGGATCAGCCGCATCAAGATCGATTTCATGTGCCTACTCCTGTCCATGCTTCGCTTGCGATTCAGATCAGAAAGAGTTTTTATTTGACCAGGAGCATGACCCCAAGTTCACGCTCACCCAATCCTAATCGATACAATCACGGACGTCAAGCATTTTTTGACGATATCGATAGGAATACCGGCGCGATGTCCAGCATGCCTGTCATATTTTTATATCATTCGGTAGGATTATACGATCAGTTTCGCAGCCGCCTCAAATTCCCTCCGCGCCTCATGCACTTTCGTGATCGCGCGCACAATGTCTTCCGTGTCATCCTGATCCCCGAGCAACAACCGGTGCTCGAGCCACACCGTCTCCCGGCACGCTCTCTCGCTGTTCGGGCACAAGGCCGTATATTTCTCTCCGTCCACTCCAAGGCCCGGATCAAGAAACATTGGATTGCGGAAAAGTGAATGCGCGTAGCCGTCCGATGCCGGGATGCCTTCCGCCTCGAGCGCTTCAAGGAACTGCTCCCGCGTGAGACCGAATTCCTTCGCCTCGATCCGGAAGAGGAAAATGTGACGCGAATGTCCCGTGGCGTAGGGCGGCGTTGCGAGAAGGCGGATACCTGGAATCCTGCTCAGTCTGCTTGTCAGGTAGTCCGCATTGGCCCGCCGGCGCGCGGTCTGCGCGCTCAACCGCTCCAGTTGCGCCAGCAGAATAGCGCCCTGGAATTCCGTGAGCCGGTAATTCCACCCCAGCCGGTAGTGGGAGTACCAGGGCTGGCCGGCATGGCGTCCGCCCCAAATCAGAGATTCGCAGATCTCCGCCAGGTCTTCATCATTGGTGGTAATCAGCCCGCCCTCGCCGGCTGTCATGTTTTTCGAAGCCTGAAAACTGAACGTTCCAGCAGCGCCGATCGAACCGAGCCCCTTCCCCATCCACGTTCCGCCATGCCCGTGGGCAGCGTCTTCGAGCACGGCGATCTCATGGCGCTTGGCGATGGCCAGAATAGCATCCATGTCGGATGCCAGGCCGGCGAAATGGACCGGGATTACGGCGCGCGTCCGCGGGGTAATGGCCTCCTCGAAACGGGCCGGACTCATATTGAATGTCTCGATATCGATGTCGCAGAAGACCGGCGTCGCGCCGATCAGCAGCGGCGCGGTCGCCGTCGCCACAAAAGTATACGGCGGAACAATCACCTCATCGCCGGAGCCCACGCCCATTGCCCGCAGCGCCACCTCGAGGGCGGCCGTTCCGCTCGCGCAGGCGATTCCATAGCGCGCTCCCTGCACGTGGGCGAAGCGCTGCTGGAACTCGGCCACCTTCGAGGGTTCGCCGCGGGATGCCGCGTCTGCATCCACCGCCTCGCCGAGCGTGTACCGCCACCAGCGGCCGCCGCGCACGACCTCAAGCGCGTAACGCTCTTCCCGCTCGTCAAATGCCGGCCATGCCGGGAACGGCTTTACCCTCACCGGCTTTCCGCCAAACAACGCCAATTGGTTCATTTCCAGCCT
>JADLBG010000536.1 GCA_020847895.1 Bryobacterales bacterium | reverse complement strand
TGATCACGTTCTGGTTTTGGGATGCATTGCGCAGTCTTGCGGTCTGCTCGAGACTCGAGGTGCGGCCGAAATCCGTCAGCAATTGATTTGCGGTGATGCCCGTGGCCCCGCGGCTGTAAAGACTGGAGGTGGTGACGAAACCGGAGGAAAGGGTTGCGTTGTGCTGCGAACCCACGGCGGTGACGTTTGCGGAAAGTGCGGGGTAGTAGGCTGCCCGGACCTGATTGACCGCGGCCCTGCCCGCCTCCGCGGAAAAGGTTGCGGAGGCAATTCGGGGGTGGTTCCGCAATGCGATCTGTTGGGCTTGCGCGAGGGATACCACCGCTGGGGGCTGTGCCCATGCCGCGGCGAATGTGACGCCCGCGAAGAATGCGCCGGCAACCGGCCAGCCACCCCTCATCGAGCCCTTCCGGCGGCGGCCTTGAGGATGACGGTGTCGTGGACTTCGATCATGCCGTCGGTGAGCAGTTCCATGAGGAGTGGGGTCAGTCGCTCGACGTTCCGAGCCACGTCAACGAATTCTATGCGCAGCGGCATGTGTTGCGCGGTGTCCGATCCTCCCTCCTGGGAGTGCATGCGGTGGTGGTAGCCGAAACCTGCTTCCGGCCGCAGCAGCGTGGCTCCGGCGACGCCCTCGCGCAGAAGGAGCGCAAGGATTTCACGGCTCAGGTAATCGCTTTGGGAAATGGTGTCTTCGTTGAGGTGAATGGTGACCTTCTTAGCCGGGCCAGGCGCCAGCAGCATCAATCTTCTCCATTGCGCGCAAAGGACAGTGGCGCGTCTATTGAGTTTTTTAACACCTGCGCAGCGTTTTTGCGCCTGACGATTTCCTGATACTTCTCTGACCGTTTGCGTCAGAGAAGCGTCAGGAGTTTGACTGTTGCCATGGGAGCGGTTCGGGCCTTATAAAAGGAATCGTGCACATTCTCGTCGTGGAAGACGAGTTGAAGATGGCCAAGGCCCTTCGCGAGGGTTTGGAGGCGGACGACTACTCCGTGCAGGTGGCGCATACCGGCGAGGAAGGCTTTTATCTGATTCAGGCCGAGGCCTTCGATCTGGTAATTCTGGACGTGATGCTGCCGGGGCACGACGGATTTGAGATCCTCAGCACCCTTCGCAAACGGGGCATCCGGACGCCCGTGCTTCTGCTCACCTCGCGGGATGCGATTGAAGACCGGGTTCGCGGGCTGGACACGGGCGCCGATGATTATCTGGTGAAGCCATTTGCGTTTCCCGAACTGCTGGCGCGGTTGCGCGTCCTGCTGCGGAGAGGCAAGCAACCGGATGAAGGAGAGCGGCTCAGGCTGGCGGATTTGGAAATGGATGCGGCGCAGCGGTGGGTGATGCGCGGCGGCCAACCGGTTGAGTTGACTCCGCGCGAGTTTGATCTGCTGCGATATCTTTTCATCAATCAGGGACGCGTGGTTTCGCGGGAAATGCTGGCCCGTGATATCTGGAAGGAAACGGCACGGCAGACGCCGCTCGACAATGTCATTGATGCGCAGGTGGCGCGTCTGCGCCGCAAACTGGACGGGCAGTTTGACCGGAAACTGCTCCACACCGTGCGCGGCGTGGGTTTCGTGCTGAGAGAGCAGGATGAATCCTGATGCGCTTGCGGCCGCGTCATCTCCGGGCTCGCCTTACCCTCTGGTACGTGTCCGTGCTGGCGGCGCTGCTGATGGTTGCCTGGGCAGGCACGTGCGCGCTTCTGTTTTACCAGTTGCGGAACCAGATTGACAGTTTCTCCATTCAAGAGATCGAGACCGTGGAAGGACTGTTTTTCTTTGCGCCCGGGGGCCGGTTGGAGTTGCGTGAGGATTACCACAATCATCCCGAGTCCAAGGAGGTGATAGACAGGTTCCTTGAAGTGCTATCGCCCGGCGGCGCGGTCCTGCTTCAGAACGCAAAGCTGCGTGGACAGAACCTGGGGGGAAGACCTTTTCACGGGGAAGGCGTAGGGGGCTATTCCGAGCGTTCGGATCGATTGCCGGATGGAACGCGCATTCGCCTGGTGAGCAGGGTCCATGTGCTTGAGGGACGCCCGCTGCTGATCCGGTTGGCGCACAGCGAGGAACCGCTATTCTCGCGGCTGAGGGAATGGTTCGCGGCCTCTTTTGTGGTTCTGCCGCTGGTGCTGGGGATTGCAGGCCTCGCCGGCTATGGTCTCGCCCGCCGTGCGCTGAGTCCCATCGAGGAAATGGCGCGGCGCGCACAGGAGATCACGCCGGACAGGCTGGATGCGCGCCTGCCAAACGAAAGCAGCGAAGATGAACTGGGCCAACTGGCGCGCGTCTTCAATCACACTCTGGCGCGCCTTGAAAAAGCTTTCGAACAACTGCGAAGGTTTACCTCCGATGCGTCGCATGAATTGAGAACGCCGCTGGCCATGATTCGCAGCGTGGGGGAAGTGGGACTGCAGAGAGACGGCACGCGGGAGGAATATCGCGACATTGTGGGAAGCATGCTCGAGGAGGTCAACCGCCTCACGTCTTTGATCGACAGCCTGCTGACGATTTCCAGAGCGGATTCCGGGCACATCCAGCTTCATCCGGCCGTTGTTCCCGTCATGGAGCTGGCTCGCGAGGCCACGGGGCTGTTCGAGATTCTGATGGAAGAGAAATCGCAGCGCCTGGTTTTGGAAGGCGACGAGCACGCACGGGTGGAAGGCGATCGCCTCTTCATGCGACAGGCGTTCGTCAACATAGTCCACAATGCGGTGAAGTATTCGCCTGTCGGAGAAACTATTTTTGTACGCGTGGGGAAGGGAGACGGCAGGGTGGTTGTGGAGATTCAGGATCGCGGTCCAGGCATTCCGCTGGAAGATCAGACCAGAGTGTTCGACCGCTTCTATCGCGTGGACAAGGCACGCTGGAGAGAATCCGGCGGAGCGGGACTTGGTCTGTCGATTGCGAAATGGGCCGTGGAGGCTCACGGAGGCACCATCACTCTGAACTCCGAACCCAACAAGGGTTGCCTGTTTCGTATCACTTTGCCGGCGGCGGGTGGGGTGGCGCTGGCTGGGTGAGCAAGGGGCTTACGCAACGCGTTTCCCATCTTCCCTGCCGCTGTCTTCGCATTGGTGTTCGCCTGGTTGTGAAGACCGCGCCGAAGCGCTGTTGCATCCGCCGAAACTGTTACACTCGAAAGAGCATTGAACACCAGGAGCCTCGACAATGGCCATCAGTAAGGAACTGCTGGAGATTCTCGTTTGCCCTTTCTGCAAGGGGGAAGTGCGCATCCAGCCGGCGGAAACCGGTTTGAAGTGCGTGGAGTGCCGCCGCGTCTATCCCATCCGTGACGGCATCCCTGTAATGCTCATCGACGAGGCTCGCATTGAGGATTGATTCTGCGCGTTCATGACCCGTTTTCTCGACCAACTCGGCAAAGGGGCGCATGTCGCCGTTGTGCGGCTGCGGTCGCTGGGCGATTGCGTGCTCACCACTCCGGCGCTGTATCTGCTCAAGCGCCACAGGCCGGATTTACGGCTCGGCGTCGTGGTGGAGCCGCGGTCTGCGCCGGTCTTTGAAGACAATCCCGATGTGGACGATATCCTCCCTCCCAGCGCTTCCGTTCTGCTGCGCTACCAGCCGCAGCTTTGCCTCAATCTCCACGGGGGAACGCGCAGCCTGCTGCTCACCCTGGCAAGCGCGGCGCGCTGGCGCGCGGGCTTTGCGCACTACCGCTTCTCCAACTTCTACAATGTGCTCATTCCCAAAGCGCAGGAAATCCTGCACGTGAAGCGCAAGGTGCACACCGCGGAACATATTGCCTCCGCCATGTTTTATCTGGGCGTGCCCCAGACCGAGATTCCGCGGGCGCGCCTCTATGCCCGCCCCATGCATTCCTCCACGCCCTACGCCGTCTTCCATGCGCTCGCCTCGAGCCCTCTCAAGACCTGGCCCGCCGAGCGCTTCCTCGAACTGGCAGCCTTCGTGCGGTCGCGCCTGGAACTCGAGCCGGTGTTCATCGGCGCGCAGGGCGACAATCTCACTCCCTTCGAGGGTTTCCGGGCGCATACGCTCCCGCTTCAGGAGACCAAGAGCGTACTCGCCGGCGCCGCTCTGTTCATCGGCAATGACTCCGGTCCGGCGCACATGGCAGCCGCCTTCGGCGTTCCCGAGGTGGTCCTGTTCGGCGCTTCCGACCCCGTGGTGTGGGCGCCCTGGAAAACACATGCCGAAACAATTGTCTCGAGCGGCGGCATGTCTTCCATCACCGTCGAGCGCGTCGCCAGGGCCGCGGGCAAACTTCGCGTGACGGCATGAAAGAACTCGGCCGTCTGCTCAGCTACTCCCGGCCTTACACGTTCCCCCTCTTCCTGTCGGTTCTGCTGATGGCACTGGCCGGGTTCTGCCACGCCATGATGGCCCTGCTGATCCGCCCCATCTTTGACCGCGTACTCGACCCGCGCGCGGCGGAAGCTCCGGTCCAGCTCACCACTATCCCGATTCTGAATAAGCCGCTCTATCTCCACCAGATCATCCCGTTCCCCCTGCATGACGTGTGGCAACTGGTGGCGGCGGGCATTCTGCTCGTGTTCCTCATCCGCGGCGTGGCCGATTATTGCGGCAACTACCTGGTGAACTACGCCGGCTTTTCCGCGGTCACTGACCTGCGGCAGCGCGTCTTCGAGCGCGTCGTGGGACAGGACGCCGTGTTCTTCGAATCGCACACGACCGGCCGGCTCATGTCGTCCATCATGAACGACGTGGACAAGATCCAGCAGGCTACTTCGAGCATGCTCGCCGATTGGCTGCGGCAGAGTTTCTCCGCGCTCGGGCTGCTCTGGGTGGTCTTGCAGATGGATTGGAAACTCGCACTCGTAAGCCTTACCGTGCTGCCGTTCGTCTTCGTCCCCACCATGCGCCTGGGCCGCAAACTGCGCCGGACAACGCGTAAAGCCCAGGACGACGCGGCCGAACTCAACCAGATCCTTCAGGAAACGCTCACCGGCCACCAGGTGGTGAAGACTTTCGGGGCCGAGGGTCTGGAAGCGGAACGTTTCCGCAAGGCATCGGCGCGGCTGCGCTCCTCGAATCTGCGCTATGCGGCGCAGCAGGCCATCGCGTCTCCCCTGATCGAGTTCTTCGGCGCTTTAACCATCGTCATGCTGCTCACCTATGCCCGCAGCCAGATCCAGTTGGGCAAGCTGACCACGGGCGAGTTCACGAGCTTTGTCATTGCTCTGTTGATGCTCTATGAGCCCGTGAAGCGGCTCACCGGCATTCACAATATCTTCCAGCAGGGGTTGGGAGCCTCGCAGAAGGTGTTCGAATATCTCGACCGCGACCAGCTCGTAAAGGAGAAGCCCGGCGCCGTCCCGCTCGATGGCTTCCGCAAGGAGATCCAACTCGAGCACCTCACCTTCCGCTATCCCACCACTCCCGACGGATTCCTCCTCCGCGATGTGAACCTCACGGTGAAGGTGGGGGAGGTGGTGGCGCTCGTGGGCCCGAGCGGGGCAGGGAAGTCCACGCTGGCCAACCTCCTGGCGCGCTTTTACGACGTCTCCTCCGGGGCCATTCGCATGGACGGGCACGATATCCGCGATGTCACGCTGGCCTCGCTACGGCGCCAGATCGGCATCGTCGCCCAGGACACGTTCCTCTTCAATGACACTGTGGCCAACAACATCCGCTACGGACGCCCCGAGGCGAGAGGAGATGAAGTGCGGCAGGCGGCGCGCAATGCGCTTGCCGAAGACTTCATCACCCGGCTTCCGCAAGGCTACGACACGCTCATCGGCGAGCGCGGCATGAAGCTGTCCGGCGGCCAGCGCCAGCGCATCGCCATTGCCCGCGCCTTGTTGAAGGACGCCCCGGTTCTCGTGCTGGATGAAGCCACCTCCCATCTCGACACCGAATCGGAAATGCTGGTGCAGCGCGCCCTTTCGAACCTCATCAACGGGCGCACAGTCATCGTCATCGCCCACCGTCTCTCCACCATCCGCCGCGCCGATAAGATCGTGGTGCTCGACCATGGCCGCATCGTCGAAACCGGAGCCCACGAAGAACTGGTCAGTGCCGGCGGCGTCTATCAACGGTTGCATGAACTGCAGTTCCTCGAAGCCGATCCACTGGTGAACTCCTGATGCCGCCACTTCGCTCCATGACGGGTTTTGCCCGGCTGCGCCGGGTCAACGATCTCGGCGAGATGATTGTCACGCTGAAGAGCGTCAATCACCGTTCGCTCGATGTGCACGTCCATTTGCCCGCGGACCTCGACGCTTATGAGAATGCGCTGCGCAACGCGGTGAAGCGGAAGGTGTCGCGCGGGCACGTGGACTTGCGGCTAACGTGGAACCGCGCCGGCTCCCGCTCGATGCTGGCGCTGAACCGTCCTTTGCTCGAAAGCTGGCTGGCGGCATTCCAGCAGGCGCGCGAGTATCACGCCGTGTTTTCCGAACCCGACCTCAACGCCGCCATGCGTATCCCGGGCATGTTGACCGAGGCAGACGCCGAGCCGGACGAGGCTCTCGAATCAGTCCTGACCGCGCTCGCGGATGAAGCGGTAGACCTGTTCAACGAATCCCGCGCCAAGGAAGGGGGAGCCTTGGCGGTGGTCATGCGGGAGGCGAACGCGCGAATTCGCGGCCACGCGGAGGAGATGGGCGCGCTGCGCGAGAAGGCGCTGCCCGCCTTTCAGGAACGACTTCAAGAAAAACTATCTAATTTACTGAATGGGAACAGCATAGATCCGCAACGCCTGGTCCAGGAAGCGGCCATTCTGGCGGACAAGAGCGACATCATGGAAGAGATCCACCGCCTCACCATCCATTCGGGAGAACTGAACCGGCTCCTTGACGCCGGCGGCGAAGCTGGGAAAAAACTCGACTTCCTGATGCAGGAAATGGGCCGCGAAACCAACACCATCCTGTCGAAGACAGGCGGCGCGGGCGAGATCGGGCTGCGGCTCACGGATCTGGGAATCGCCGTCAAGTCGGAAATCGAACGTATCCGCGAACAATCACTGAACCTCGAATGAGCGCCGTATTCATCATTTCCGCCCCCTCGGGCTCGGGCAAATCGACGCTGGTGCGCGAACTGCTCTTGAATGACCCGAAGCTCGTGTTCTCCATCTCTTACACCACGCGGGCTCCGCGCGGGCAGGAACGCCCGGGGGTCAGCTATCATTACATCAGCCGCGAAGAGTTCGCCGCCCGCAAGGACCGCGGCGAGTTTCTCGAATGTGCTGAAGTAGTTGACAACTTCTACGGGACGCACGAATCGGTGTGGCACGAGGCGCTGAGGGAAGGCAAAGACCTGCTACTCGACATTGACGTGCAGGGTGCGCAACAATTGAAAGAGAAGATACCGGACGCGGTAACGATCTTTGTCCTGGCTCCCTCCCGTGAAATTCTGGAGCAGCGGCTCAGGGCCCGGTCGGAAGATTCCGAGCAGGTCATTGCACGCCGTCTTTTGGCGGCCGCTCAGGAGATCCGCAACTACCACCGTTATGATTACGTGGTGGTAAACGATCAGGTGACCGAGGCGGTGGCGACGCTGGAGGCGATTCTGCGGGCCGAACGGGTGAGGCGCCAGCGAATGGAAGATCGGATCCGGCCGATTCTCGCCACATTCGGCGAGTCGCTGTAAGAGATAGATTTTTTGGAGTTTTGAGAGATGGCCGACAAAATTACCCGCAGCGCGATCAACGCGATTCCGGATGATCCGGAATGGAGCACCTACCGTTTCATCATCGTCGCGGCCAAGCGCGCGCGGCAGCTTCAAAGCGGCGCCCGCTCGTTCCTGCCCACCACCTCGCGCAAGCCGACCGTGACGTCGATGGAGGAAGTCCGCCGCGGGTTGGTGAAGTATACTGACCCGGGGAATCCGCTGGCCGGCGAAGAAGAAGCCGTCGAGCAACTTTAAGCCGCGGGGCCCCTTCATGAACGTCATTCTGGGCGTGGGCGGCGGCATTGCGGCATACAAGGCTGCGGAACTCGCCCGTGCCCTGATGGAGCATGGCGCGAGCGTGCAGGTGGTGCTCACCGCGGCGGCGGAGGAATTCATCCGTCCCCTCACCTTTGCCGCGCTCACCAACCGCAAGGTCATCACGGATCTGTTTGCCGCGAGGTCAGCCGAGGAAACGCTGGCGAGTTCCGTCGAGCATATCCGCGCCGCGCAAGAGAACGAAGTGCTGGTAGTGGCCCCGGCAACAGCCGATCTGCTGGCGAAATTCGCCCACGGCCTGGCGCCCGATTTCCTGACGACCCTCTACCTCGCCTTCACCGGCAAAGTGATTCTCGCCCCGGCGATGAATACCAACATGTGGAACCATCCGGCCACTCGCGACAACATCGAGACGCTGGCCGCCCGTGGGAACTACATCCTGCCTCCCGACGAAGGCCTGCTCGCGTGCGGGACCACCGGAGCGGGGCGTCTGCCCGACCCCGCGCGGATTGCCGATGCCGTGATGACCATCGGCCACCCGCGCAAGGACCTCGATGGCGAAGTGCTGGTCATCTCGGCCGGGCCCACGCAGGAGGCCATCGATCCGGTGCGGTTCATCTCGAACCGGTCGAGCGGCAAGATGGGCTACGCGCTGGCCGCGAAAGCAGCGGCCCGCGGGGCGCGGGTGGTGCTGGTGTCGGGACCCGTGAACCTGCCCGGGCCCTATGGGGTCGAGGTGGTCTCCGTGCGCAGCGCCGCCGAGATGAGGGATGCGGTGATGACCCATCTGGAGGAAGCCACCATCATCATCAAGTCCGCGGCGGTGGCGGACTACTACGTGGCGAACCCCCCTCCGCAGAAGATCAAGAAGACCGCCGCGCGGATGTCGATCGAACTCGACCCCACCGCTGACATCCTTGCCGAACTGGGCAGGAAGAAGGGCGACCGCCTGTTGATCGGCTTCGCCGCCGAAACGCAAAACCTCGTGCAGGAAGGGCGGCGCAAGATGGAGACGAAAAACTGCGACATGGTGGTGGCGAACCTGGTGACCCGGGAAGGCGCCGGCTTCGAGTCGGATGAGAACGAAGTGACGCTGGTCTTGCGGACCGGCGAATCCATCCAGGTTCCGCGGATGAGCAAGTTCGAGGTGGCGGATAAAATATTGGACCAGGCGCTGAAGCTGCGGCTGGCGCTCTATTCGAGAACATGAGCCAGGAACTGCTCGCACAGGTCCTCGCCTACTATCGCGATTTGGGAATCAAGGACATCTATCGCCGTATGCCGGAGAAGAGTTCCCCTGCCGCGCCGGAACCTGTGCCCGAGCCGGCGATGGAAGCCGAGCCGTCCGCCCCGTTGCCGGTCATTGAACTGCCGGGCCTGACGCCCCCGGAAGATACGCTCGATAAGATTCGCGAGGACATCGGCGATTGCATGCGCTGCCGGCTCCACGAAGGGCGGCACAACATCGTCTTCGGCGTAGGAAGCCCGCAGGCGAAGATCGTATTCGTGGGAGAAGGTCCGGGCGAAGACGAAGACCTGCAAGGCATCCCGTTCGTCGGCAGGGCGGGCCAGTTGCTGACCGCGATGATCGAGAACACCGCAAAGAAGGAAGGCATTCCGCTGTTGCGCGCCGATGTCTACATCGCCAACGTCGTGAAGTGCCGCCCGCCGAAGAACCGCACTCCCGAACCGGACGAGATGGAGATCTGCGGCCAGTTCCTGTTCCGGCAGTTGGAGGTGTTGAAGCCGAAGGCAATTTGCGTGTTGGGCGGCACAGCGATGCGGGCGCTGCTCGGCAGCAAGGAAGGCGTCACGAAGATGCGCGGGCAGTGGTACAAGTGGCGCGACATTCCCGTGATGGTGACTTACCATCCCTCGTATCTTCTGCGCGCCTACAATACCGGTCCCAAGCGCGAAGCGTGGGAAGATCTGAAGAAGCTGTTTCATTTTGTTTATGACTGACGCCGGGCTGTTCCTCACGTTCGAAGGCGTGGAAGGCGGCGGCAAGACTACGCAGATGCGCCTGCTGGTGGAACGCCTGCGCGGGCTGGGGTACACGGTGGTCGAGAACTATGAGCCCGGCGGGACGGAGATCGGACGCCAGATCCGGCGCATCGTGCTCTGGGCGGCGAATCAGAACCTGAGCCCGACAGCAGAGTTGCTGTTGTTCTTCGCCAGCCGGGCGCAGGCGGTGGACGAGGTAATCCTGCCCGCACTTGCCAAGGGGTGCATCGTGATTTCCGACCGCTTTACTGACTCCACTCTCGTGTATCAGGGCTACGCGCGAGGGCTGGGGCGCGACGTGGTCCTGGCGCTCGACAAGGTGGCCTGCCGCGGGCTGGCGCCCCGGTTGACGCTGTGCCTCGATCTGGATATTGAACTCGGCCTTCACCGGGCGCGGGCGCGCAATGCCGAGGACGCCCACGAAGAGACGCGGCTCGATGACGAATCTCTGCAATTTCACAAGCGGGTGCGCGAGGCGTATCACGATCTGTCGCGGCGCGAGCCGGAGCGCGTGAAGCTGATCGACGCCGGGCGAAGGCCGGAGGCGGTGGCGGAGTGTATCTGGCGGCTGGTGGAGCCTCTGTTGCCGCGTTTGTAGCGTTGGCGGGATTCTACTTTGCCCGCAAGTCCGGATAGGGAGTATTCCACCCTTTGGCGGCCCACCATAGAATCTGGTTCAGCGTCTCTTGCGGGATGTCATCGGGCTCA